>CAZTRG010000001.1:0-5286 GCA_964615885.1 uncultured Planctomycetia bacterium
GCCTGGCCGGGAGATGCCGCCGACCGCTATGCTGATTTTTCGCAGGCTCTTCGTGCTGAGGGGCTCATGGTCGTCGCCATACCCAACCGGGGCATTCGCATCGTATTTCACAAAGATGTGGGTGAGGAGGCTGCCCGGCAGGCGGGGGAGATTCTCACTCGCCATCTCAGGGAGCTCTTTCTTGAGTAACCAGCAGGACGGCGGTGAACGCCGTAATTTTCATGGCTCAGGAAATGACGCCTTTCTTTGCGGGCATTGTGGCGAGAAGGTGCTGCCCCTGGATCAGGGCAGCTACCGGAACCATTGCCCGGCCTGTCTCTGGTCAAGGCACGTCGATGTTGTGCCGGGAGACCGTGAGGCTCCCTGCAGGGGACTCATGGAGCCCATCAGGTTGATCGGGTCCAGCTCAGCCGGCTGGAAGGTACTTCAGCGTTGCGTTGAGTGCGGATTTGAACGAGCCAACCGGGTGGTTCTTGATGATCCTGCCCAGCCGGACAGCTGGGATGCCCTCGTGAAGCTGGGGGCAGAAAGCGGCTGAGGCGGTCCTCCTGCTGTCCAATGCAGGATACCGGCAGGCTGGAGAGGGCTATTTGCCTCTGCGGGGGGCCTGGGTGGAGGTCAGCTGCAGGCTGCTGCGGTCGCGTTTCAGATCGGCGCGCAGGATCTTTGCATAGGCATTGATGCCGGGGCCGGGACAGGTGGTGTGCCCCGGGAGGATTTGCGAGTGGGTGTAGAGGTGGTTCTGCGAAATGGAGAAGATTCGGCCCAGCTTGAGTACCAGGAGCTTCAGGCTCTCCCGCTGGCGCTGGGTCAGGGATTGCCTGCGAGGGCTGTAGTTGCCGAGGATAACGATCCCGACATTGCCCCGGTTGGCATCGCCCTTGGCATGTGCGCCCTGGTAGGAAACGGGCCGTCCCTGCCAGACGCGCCCTTCGCGGTCGACGATGTAGTGGTAGCCGATATCAGCCCAGCCCTTGTTACTCTGGTGGTAACGCTGGATGCGAAGGATCTCCCTGCCGGTTGCCCATCTCGAGGAGGCATAGACTCCATCAGGTTCTCCTGAGTGATGAAGAGTCATCCGGAAGATCTTGCTCATTTTCACAGCCCTGCGTTTGATGAGTGCCTTGGCTTTCCAGTTGGTGCGAGGGATGACCTCAAGGGAGGGCAGGGGCTTGCTGTATGCAGGCGAGGGCCGGCTCGGCAGTTTTCCCAGCCTGGAGATGATAGGTTCCGCCCTGGGCTTCTCCTCCATGGCACGGGGGCGGGGTGCCGTGAGGATGGCCTTGATCCGGGGATCCGCCGGGGTCGTGAGTTTCCTGGCCAGGGTCTCAGCCTCACCGGTCTTTTTCTGCATCCTGAGGCAGACAACGAGATAGGCCAGGCTTTCCTGGACCTCATCACCCTTCAGTCCTGCCCGGCTTTTTTCCAGGTAACGCTCTGCCAGCTCGAGCTTGAGCTGGCTCAGATGGACCTTTCCCAGGACAAAGTCAGCCTGGGCCCGCAGTTGGGAATTCGAGGTTCCCTTGTGGGCTTCATGGGCACAGCGGATGGCGCTGCTGGTAAGTCCTTCGTTGCTGTAAGCAATCGCTGCAGCAAGGTACTTGCGCGTTTTATTGAGCGAAGGCCTGGAGCGCCTGGCCAGGCCTTCCAGCGTCGAGCCGGCTATAGCTCTTTGCTGCTTTGCGCCCCGGTTGGGTTTACGCGAAGTAGACGATCCGGAGCAGCCTGCTGCAATCATAACCACCAAGGCGGCTAGAGCAGGCAGGGATTTGCTGCAATAGGTGCGTAAGTGCATGTTCTCTCTTCACTTTAACCTGCTTGAGGGCAGTAGAGCACTGCCTCAAAGGTCTATGGAATACTAACACGGCATGTCGATGGGGGAAAGAGCCAAGAAAACGGTGTTCAAGGCAGTTTTTTACTCAACGGCCCGGGGGGTGGGAAGGGGGATCTCCTCGATATCAGCACCCCCGGTATGCAGGCCGCCAACGAAGAGGAGGCGATTTTTACCTTCATCTTCCACCAGGAAGCTGCGATGCCTGCTCCTTGGCGAGGGGAGCCGGCTGGCAATTTTCCTGATCTGTCCCTGTGCCTCTCTGCCGGCCAGGTAGACCTCAAGGCTGCTGTGCGGTCCGGATTCCGAGGCTCCCGGAGGAGGTTCGCCACCAGAAACGATAATTCCAAGGCCCGGAACCATACAGAGGGCCGCGTGTTCCCGGCTGAAGATCCTGCTGGGTTCAGGCGCCGGGTGCCGTACCGATTCTATGCGGCTTCTCTTCGGATCGGAGGGGTCAAAGGTGAAGAGGATCCCGTTGAGAGATTCGTGCCCATCCGGGGGCTTTCTCGGATTGGTAATGGCTTCCAGGGTTCCCTGCCTGGGCAGCTCCCAGTTGGAGTTGATGTCGCCATCCATGCCGTTGACAGGATGGCTGAGGCTTCCTGAGAGCATGATGACCGAGTCGGCTTCAGGCACCCCGGCCTTGTTGGGGCTACCCAGGCCCGCAGCCAGGTGACCGGCACGAATCAGCGGATAGCCGGGCCGGATTCCCAGCCGGGTAATGGATTCACGCGGTGTCTCGAGGTTGATGAGGATAGGGGAGCTCAGGATGCTGGCCCGTGCCGGGTTGAAAAGGCTCTCCGGCTCTTCTCCCTTCAGCTTCTCTCCGAATGGATCGATGGGTTGATCCGGATTTTTGAGGATAGGTACATAGGGGTCCAGGTAGCGATTGCGGCCATAGCCTCCATAGGCCAGCACCCAGCTGGTGCCCTCGCTATCAGGCACGAGCAGGTTGAGGCTGTGCCGCACCCGGGCCAGTGACCTGAAGACGGAGGTCTCAGCCAGGCGGATCTCATCTCCTGAGCGCTCAAAGCGCAGCAGCTCCGCAGACTCTGTAAGCCGGTCTGTAGTTTTTCCTTCGTGGCGATGCCACCCGCCATCGACGAGGACTGAGAGCTTGCCGACAGCCACGGCTGCATGCTCGGCGCGTGCAAGCTTCATGGATTGCGGCAGCTTGCGAATCACCAGGTTGCTTGTCTGGCTTGAAACGAAGATGACGACGATCGTGGAGAAGACCTCCTGCCCATCGGTTCCCCCGCAGAGCACCACCATGTCATCCTCGGTTCCTTCCTGCCGGTCGGCTCCCGGCAGGAGAGTGGCGGTATGTTGCCAGGTCGGCTGGGGAAGCTTGCCGACCGGCTTAAAGGCCGGGCTGCCGGGCTCCTTGCGAATGGGGTTGTACAGCAGCACATCATCGAGTGCTTTCTCAGTGGTATCCAGTCCCCCGGCGATGATGGCAAACCTGTCCTGGAACCGGGTCAGGGAATGAAACATCCTCGAGACAGAGCCCGGGAAGTTCTCCCGGACTCCGGCGGCAAGGGCGCTTGCCGGGTCGGGAAGCTCGATGTCGACCTCTCTTTCGGAGCAGACCCCCGGGCCGCCGTTGAGGGCAGTAATACGGTTCATTGGCAGGAGGTGGGTTCCATTGATGGCCAGTCCGGATGGTGCGTCCGGACCGGTACGGTCGACCCGGCGGTCTCCTCCGGCTATTTTTCCCGCAATTTCGAGAACCGGGTCTGAGCCGAGGATGATATCGATTTCGTGCTCATCGCCGCTGGCGGCGGGGGCCATCTCAGCAGGTACAGCCTCCGATCCGAGCCGGTCCTGGTCCTTGGCCAGGACGATATCCTGCGGCACCTTCGGAATGTTGTTGGCGAATCCCTCGGCAAGCCTGACCTTTTGATCAAAGACCAGCCTGATCCGGTCTCCCCCGTCTACCACGGCATTGCCGTCTTCAGGGTTTGCATCGATCCAGATGGCCCGCGAGAGCCGTGGGAGGATGATACGGTTCTGGAGGTCGATCGATTGTTCGACACCATCTCCGAGATCCAGCAGCAGGCCGCTGGAGTTGGGGGTCTGGCCCGCACCATAGACACCTTTCAGCTGGAGCGCCGGGGTTCCATCGATAATCCGCAGGCGCAGCCGCCTTCGGTCCTGTCCAATGCTGGCGCGGAGTGTGGAGGCGACCGGGGGGTCTATTTCTGCCTGGACCGTCTCGGCATCAAAATTCGCGGGCAAAGGGCGATCGAGATATACCAGGATGCTCTCATCCTGCTGGGCGACCCCGTCGGGGTTTTCATCCTGGAACTCCGCCAGGGTTATGATGGCAAGAGGAGCGCGATCACAAGCTGCAGCTGCCAGGAGAACTGCTGGTAAGAACAGGGTCCTGAGCGTTTTCCCCAACTCCACGATGGATTACTGCCGTTCCTGGGCCCAGTCGGCCATATAGGACTGGGTCTTCTTGTCCGGTTCAGAATCTGCCACGTCGCGCAAGGTCTCCATCGCTACGGGAGTGCCGATCCGGCTGAGGGCTCTTGCGGCGCTGAGGCGTACGGCGCTTTCCCCGGCAAACCTGGCCTGTTCTTCCAGGAAGGGGATGGAGTTCGGGTTTCCGATCTTTCCGATACTACCGAGGATCGTCTGCTTGGTTACCCAGTAGTTTTCTTTCTTGTAGGCCTGGTAGAGGGTCGGAAGCGATTCCGGATTGGCGAGCTTCCCCAGCGCCTGGGCGTACTTGTTGCGGTTCTTCTTGGAGGTTTCACTGCCGAGACCCTCGTGGAAGAAATCGACGGCATCATCCCTGCGATGATGTTCCCCCAGCTCCCAGATGAATTTTTCGCGGTAGGGTTTGTAGCCGGGGTTCCTGATCAGGTTCTGAATGACGTCGAAAGACGTTTCGTTCTGAAGTTTCCCCATTGCCTTGATGAGGTGCCCCATCTCCGAGCGGTTTTGAGGGTCCGTATTCCTTGAGACAAAATAATCCCGCAGTGCCCAGGTGGCGCCTTCGGTCTTGGGCCCCAGGTCGCCAAGGGCGACGAGCATGAAGCGGCGGTAGACGAAATCGGGTTCGGAATTCAGGATCGTTGCAAGGGTTTCGAGTGATTCCGGGCCCAGTCCGGCAAGAAAATCCCGGAGCTCCTCGCGAGCCTTCATAAGCTGGCTGGCGGCATTGGCGCTGCGGCCCTTCTCGTAGGCATCGAGTTTTTCGAAGTAGGAGTGGATCGTTTTGGCCAGCTCTGCATTCCAGTTAGGCGGGAGCTTCGACAGGTCCCAGCGGGAGAAGCCGTCAGATTCCTGGCTGCGCTTCCTGACCGCTAGCCGGGGGGCAGCGGTGGGGGGCTTGCGCCGGGCAGCTTTTTTCGCCAGCTGGGCCTGGGAGGCCACGGGCTCTTCCACCTTGGCTTCGAGGGTCGGTTCGGCAGGCCCTTCCAGCCCGTCATTGAGTGCCATCC
>CAZTRG010000002.1:0-30097 GCA_964615885.1 uncultured Planctomycetia bacterium
AGCGCTCCGACGAACTCGTAGAGAGGGCGCCGATCTTTTCGAGAACCGGCAGCACATGGAGGATGACAAGACCGGGACGCTGGTTCAAAGGCCCCGTGACCTTCTTCAGGGCCGCACTGTATTCGCGCACAAGGCCGCCCAGGTCATTAGCCAGAACCGCGCCGGGCACCAGCAACACGCAGAACAAAACTATCTTGGTGAGAACGGGCATCAACACTCCGGTGAAAAAATGGCCGTGGGAGAATCCGGCTGTCACCGGACAATTCTATGCAAAAACACGCTCCTAAACCAGAACAGCCTGCCCCGCGGCCGATATCGATAAGCTGTTGAAAACCGCGAGTTTAGGGGCGTTCCTCGAGCTCGACCAGGTATCCGGAGGGATCCTTGACCAGAATAAATCGTCCCGGCAGGCCCCCAACCGTTTCCGCGGAGGCCGGCCTCCTGCCCTCGAGATCGCTGTCGAGAAGCTCGATTCCATTGCTCCGTGCATTTTCCACGCAGCGATCAAGGTCGCTGACGGCAAGCACGAACAGGGCCCCCCAGCCGAGTGACTGCGGCCGCGGACCCAGCTCATAGGGAGCCTCGGCAGACTGCTGGGCGAGCCCATGGATAACAAGGGTGAACCCGGGAAGCTCAAACTCGGCAAAGCCCCGGGCCCGGCGGCTGGTGTGCTGGGGCTCGATATTGAAGAGCTTCCTGTAGAACTCAACACTCTCAACCGGATCCCTTGCGGCCAGGTAGAGTGCGCTGAGAAAAGGCGGCGCGACCGGCGCACCCGAGTCACTGCCGCGCAGGCGGCGAAGGATCTCATGCTGGGTCGCCTCGATTCTCTGGCGATTGATAAACCGCAGGCGCTCATCGAGCAGCTCATCCCGGGCCTTCACATCGGGAGCGTGAAGCAATGCCCGTGAAAGCCTGATGTAGTTCTTCAGCTCCCGGCGCACCAGGGGATCACCCCAGACATTTTCCAGGAACCGGAGAGTGCTCATGGAGCCCTTCCACAGGCCACCGTAGCGTTCGGTATATTCGGCCGCCGTCTCAGGCCCGGCCTCCTCACCGCAATGCCAGATCTCCTGCTGGTAGAATTTTTCCCCGATCAGGTTCGGGGCAATGTAGAGATTCTCGAAAAAGGCCGCCCGCAGGCAGACCACCGCCTTCTCAAGCTTCCCGGCAGAGAAGGACTCCAGCGCCGAGTTGAACAGGTCCACCGGGTTTTCCTGCCTGGCGATCATTCCCCGCCTCCTTCAAACTGAAGCCGGGCATAGTCCGGGTTGAGCTCGCTGCCATCCTGCACCGGGCCGGTCCCGTGGGAGAGAAGGCCTATCTCCGGGCAGGAGATCTGCACCGTCATACCCTCGGAGAGGACCTTGACGGGGCCATCGGGAACGACATTTGTCCCGGTTGAAAAAACCTCTGCAGGCTTCAGCCGGATGTGGCTGGCAGCGCAGGAAACCAGGTCGCCGAGGGGAGCGTTGATGCTGGAGGTGTTCGATTCCCGCCCAAAGAGTTCCTCTCCATCGGCGGCAAGAATCCGGGTCCTGATATCGAGGTTCGGATTGGACTGGTTGTCACTCAAAAGGATCAGCGGGCCGAGCACCAGCGCCCCGGTAAAATGCTTGGCCTGGTAGAGATAGAGCAGGGTCTCGTTCTCCATCCGGTTGCCGCTGACATCATTGGCGAGGGTATATCCCCAGATCCTTCCGTCGGAATGAACCACCGCTGCCAGCTCCGGCTCGATGCCGGAAGAGATGACCTCCCGGCTGCAGGAATTGCCCTCCATGTCCTCGGAATTCGTCAGGTCCGTCCGCAGGCCCATCCTGCCGCCCGGGCCCACGAAATGTTCCGGCGAGGTGCCCTTGAGGAAGAGCTCCGGCCGCTCCCCCCTCTCCTTGACAGCCCGGTAGACAAAACCGTAGTCACCACGGCTGCCCTCGGTCTCCCGCTCGAGCGCCGAGTTGAGATAGGTGACCCCGAAGGCCTGGGCCCGGCGGGGAATCACCGGGGAGGCCAGGTGGTCGGAGTCCGCAAGGGGAGAAGAGCCGAGGCTGCTGAAATCCAGCTCCTCGGCACCCTGCTCCTGCGGGCAGAACCCGGCCGCCCACTCCCCAACCCGCAGCTGCCGGCTCTCCAGCAGCTCCACCAGCTCCACCATCGGCGTCGGCAGGTCGGTATAGGTCCACCTGGCGGCCGCCCAGCCTGCCTCCCGGTTTTCCCGCAGGAAGCTCCTGCGATGACAGGGCAGCTCGAGGCAGTCGCTGAGATCCCAGGCTTGAGCCAGGGACTGACCGCCGGGGGAAAGCTCGAGACCACTGCCGCCAAAGAGACGAAGCTCCCGGCGGCTGGCCGACCAGTACTGGCCCAGGTGGGTAAGGGACGCCATATTCTCTACACGCTGCCAGGGTACAAGGTTAACTCCAATCACCACCAATGCTGACTCTTGTGTCCTTCAGGTGATGATAGTATAGGGCCCCTGAGCAGGGAGACAATCGCGGATTAAGCCAGACCGCAGGGATGACAGGACTAGAGGGAATGAAAACCCGGGCCACCAGCAGCAGAGAAACCGGGATCAGCAGTGCACTGCTTGGCTGGTACCAGGCAAACCGCCGCCGGCTGCCCTGGCGGGAAAACCCGGAGCCCTACAGGGTCTGGGTTTCTGAAATCATGCTGCAGCAGACCCGGGTCGAGACGGTGATCCCCTATTTCGAGCGTTTCCTGGAGCGCTTCCCCACCGTCGAAGCTCTCGCGGCGGCCAGCGAAGAGGAGGTCCTCACCCTGTGGTCAGGGCTCGGCTACTACCGGCGGGCCCGGTCCCTGCTCAAGGGGGCAAAGACCGTTCTCGGATCCCACGGCGGAGTCTTCCCCCGCAGCTACGAAGCAGCGCTGGAGATACCGGGAATCGGCCCCTATACCGCCGCGGCAATCCTGAGCATCGCCTACGGAGAGCCCTACCCGGTCCTCGATGGAAATGTAGAGCGGGTCCTTGCCAGGATCCTGAGGCTCAAGGAAAACCCCCGCAAGACCGCGGTCAAAAAACGCCTCCGGGAAATTGCCGGCAGCTGGATGCCCCATGACCAGGCCAGCAGCTTCAACCAGGCCATGATGGAGCTCGGTGCGCTGATCTGCACGCCCATTGCCCCGGACTGTCCCGGCTGCCCGGTCAGGAAGGCCTGCCTGGGAGCCGAACACGGAGATGCCGAAAAATTTCCCCGGCTGCCGAAGAAACGCAAGACCATAGCGGTTGAGCTCGAAGCGGGCATCGTGCGCAGGGGAGACCGGTTCCTCCTTGAGCGCATCGAGGGCTTTGATTACCTCGAGGGGCTCTGGCTCTTCCCCCTGGCTGCAGCCGGCGAGGACGGGATCGAGAGCCGGCTTGCCGGGCTCCTCGGAACAAAGGTCGAAAAGACCGCCGAGCTCCAGGCCATCCGGCACTCCATCACCTTTCGCCGGCTTGGCCTGCGGCCTCAGCTGCTGAAGACGGGACGTTTTTCCCTCAAGGGGAAACCGGCCTTTCGCTGGGCCCGGCTCGAAGAGCTTGGCAGCGTTCTGCCGGTTTCCTCGCTGTGCCTCAAGATCGCCGACAGGATCCGGGAAGGAGCCTGAGCTCCAGCGCCCGGAAGGGAAGACCTCCTCCCGGGGCCAAGCTGCGGCTTGGATGACTCCCCCCTGATGCTTATACTGCCCTGTCATGAATATGCGCCGGCCAGGGACACCCCCTCAGCCGTAAAAACAAAACCACGAATTTCACAGGATTGTAATGAGCGAAATTTCAGAAACAGAAGCCCAGGACCTGCCGATCTTCGATCCTTTTGACGGAGAGATCATCCTCAAGCCCGAAAAGGAGGGGCAGGGCTACTGGGTCGGGGCGCCAGCCGTCACCTGGGACCCTGACCGCAACAGCTTCCTGATGGGCTACCGGCGGAGAAGGCCCCGCGAGCACGTTCCCGACCGGGGCTATACCTCCGTCGTCGCCGAATCCTCCGATGGAATCAACTTCGAGACTCTCTGGAGCATGGAGAAGGCCGAGCTCGACACCACCTCCATTGAGAAATGCTGCATGCTGCGCTGCGCCGATGGCGTCTACCGTTACTACCTCAGCTACGTCGACCCCACCGATCAACGCTGGAGAATCGACCTGATCGAATGCGACTCCCCTGAAAACATCGACCTCGCCGCGCGGCAGGAAATCTTTACCGCTGAATCAGCCTCTGCTGCCCAGGACTCACCGGTAGAGGGCGTCAAGGATCCGATGGTCTACTGGATCGATGGCACCTACTACATGTTCATCAGCTACGCCGAGGGAGCGCCACAGGACCGGGAGGACAGCTCCCTCATGCACGAGACCTCCGACGTGTTCAACACCGGCCTGCTCACCTCGACCTCAGCCCTGGCGACCTCCAGCGATGGACGCAACTTCCAGTGGCAGGGCAATTGCCTGCCTGTAGGCGGCGAGAGCAGCTGGGACTGCTATGCTGCACGGCTGGGATCCATCGTCCGCGGGAAGGATTCCTGGTACGGCTACTACGATGGCTCGGCAAGCCATCTCGATAACTACGAAGAGAAGACCGGCTTCGCGGCCTCCCAGGACCTCTACAACTGGACGAAGCTCACGCCTTCGGCCCCGGCCATCACCGTCCCTCACGCCAGCGGCTCGGTACGCTATGCCTGCGCGGTTGAGCGGGAAGACACCCTCTTTGTTTACTACGAGATGGCGCTGCCGAATGCGTCCCACGATTTGCGCCTGGTCAAGCTCCCCGCAAGGATGGCCTAGCCGGCTGCTCAGCCCCGGGCCTGGGGGGCGTTTTCTGAGTCGAGGACCTCGTCAATCGTTCTGAAGAGCTCTGCCGGCCGCAGCGGCTTGGCGATATAGGCATCGAGCCCGCCCTGCAGGCAGCGCTCACGATCTCCTTTCATCGCATTAGCGGTGAGGGCAATCAAGGGGGTGTGGGTCCCCGTCTCCTTCTCACGATCACGAATTTCCGCCGTGGCATCGAGCCCATCCAGCACAGGCATCTGGATATCCATGAGGACAACATCGAATTTCTCCCCGGCGAGAGCATCGACAGCCAGGCGGCCGTTTTCTGCCACCTCGACGGTATGTCCCTTGCGCTCCAGGAGCGCCACCGTCACCTTCTGGTTCACCGGGTTATCCTCGGCCAGGAGGATGCGAAGAGACTCCCGCTCTCCTGCGGAAATGCTGCAGGGGTCCTCCTGCGACTCCACCCGTGCAGCCGTCAGGGTCTCGACAATGCTCTGGTACAGGTCTGCCTGGGTGACGGGCTTGCGAAGAAAGGCCCCGATCCCCAGCTCCCTGCTCCTGGCCATGTCACCGGGGTTCTCACCGGAGCTCAACATCATCATGGTTGTGTTGCGGGCTGCCGGCAGCCTGGCGATCCCTTCGGCCGTTTCAAATCCATCCATGTCCGGCATATGGTAGTCCAGCAGGATGAGTCCGTAGCCGGCCGCCGTTTCCGGCAGTGCCTCGATCTGCTCGATCGCCTCGGCGCCGCCCGGAACCAATGTCGGCTTCATTCTCCAGCTGCTCAAGGTGCGCTCGAGGAATCTGCGGTTGGTGGCATTGTCGTCGACGACAAGCACCTCCATACCCTCGAGGCTGACCCTGGGGTGTGCGCTTACCGGGCTGCTGCTTCCATCGCCGGCCTCGAAGCGGGTGGTGAAATGGAAGGTGCTGCCGACACCCGGCTCACTCTCAACCCAGATCCGGCCGCCCATCATGTCAACAAGCCGTGAGCTGATCGCAAGACCGAGCCCCGTGCCGCCGAACTCCCTGGCCGTGGAGGCCCCGGCCTGTGAAAAGGCCTCGAAGATTTCGTCCCTGCGTTCCGGGAGAATACCGATCCCCGTATCCCTGACCGTGAAGTGGTACTCCATCTTTGCGCCCCGGGAGGAGCCGGCCTCGACGTTGAGGACCACCTCTCCCTCGGCGGTAAACTTGATGGCGTTGCTCAAAAGATTGACCACCACCTGCCGCAGCCGTGTCGGATCACCAATGACCAGGTCGCCGGAGCTTTCGGGAATATCAAAGATCAGCTCCAGGCCTTTTTCGTGGGCCTGCAGTGCCAGGGTTCTCGATGCCTCCCCGAGGCAGCCCTTGAGGGAGAACTCGATATTCTCCAGCTCAATCCGGCCGGCCTCGATCTTGGAGAAATCAAGGATGTCATTGATGATCCCAAGCAGGGAGTTGGCCGAGCTGCGAACCATGTCGAGGTATTCACGCTGCTCAGGATCGAGATCCGTGGCCAGGGCGATCTCGGTCATGCCGATCACCCCGTTCATCGGGGTGCGAATCTCGTGGCTCATATTTGCCAGGAATTCGCTCTTGGCCCGGCTGGCTGCATTGGCATCCTCGACCCTCTTCTTGAGCTCATCGCAATGATCCTGCAGCTGCTCGAGCTCTGCCTGGTAGCTGCCGAGGGTACGGTCTTTCACCCAGAGAATATCCAGCAGCTCATCGCTTCGGTCGGAACCCCGGCGCTCCCAGGCGCAAAAACCCGCAAGACACAGCAAGGTCCCCAGCATTCCACTGAAAGGCGTCGAAAAAAAGCCCAGCAGCAAGCCCCCGGCAACCGCAAGGGCCGCAGCCACTGCAGTCCGCCAGCTCAGCAGGCCGGACGGCTGGTTGTTTTTCTTACTGAACATATTCCCTGCGCTTTCATCTGCCTCGAAGCGGGCACAATGCCCGCAGAAAGCCGCTGGAAAGGACTCGATGTCCATCCACAGGCTCCCCGCAACCCCGCCAAATACAACTGCACGCAGCGATCCGACTCGCTGCTGTTAGAGTGTACAATGCTCCCTGCACACTGGCAGGTGCAGCAGGAAGCCTGGCTTGCCCAATGTTGCCAGATTGCCTTCCAGAACCGCTTTGAGTGGCTTTCAGCCTAGGTGAGGCTTCGAACCAGCCCCCCATCAACGGGCAGTACAATGCCGGTAATATAGGAAGCAGCCTGGGAACAGAGAAAGACCACAGCAGCGGCGAATTCCTCCGGCTGGCCAAACCGGCCGGCCGGGATCACCGCCTCCGCTGCCGACTTGATCTCTTCGAGGGAGGCCTCCCCATCCTCAGCGCGCTTTGCGAAGATCGACTCCAGGCGTGCTGTCGCGGTGGAACCCGGTGCCGCGGTATTAACCGTCACGCCATCGACCGCCACCTCATCGGACAGCGCCTTGGCAAAACCGACAACAGCAGAGCGCATGGCAGTGGAAATCGTCAGCCCGGCTATCGGCTGCTTCACGCTGGTGGAGGTGATGAAGACAATCCGGCCCCAGCCCCGCTCCCGCATCCCGCCGACCACCTCATCGGCAAGCTTCTGCGAAGATCTGAAGGTTGTTTCAAAGCCGAGCTTCCAGGCCTCATCGCCGAGCCCGGCTGCATCTCCCGGAGGCGGCCCACCATTGTTGGCAACCAGGATCTCCACGGGGCCAAGCGCTGCCTCTGCTTCGGAGATGAATTGCCCGGGGCCTTCCTCGCTGCTGAGGTCCACGCAGATACCGGCGAGCGCCGGCTCTGAACCGTTTGCCTCCATCACCCGGGCACGAATATCCTCCAGCGTAGCCTCGACACGCTCGCGGCTGCGCGAACAAATCGCCACTCGCGCGCCCTCGCGGGCCAGTCCCAGCGCAACGGCCTTTCCCAGGCCACTGGAGGAGGCCGCCACCGCCGCCACCTTGTCTTTCAGACCGAGATCCATCTTAGCGTTTCACCTTCCCTCATTAGCGGCAAAGAGCCGGGCAGCCGTCACTCGCCGGGAGGCGGCTCCTTGTCTTTGTCCTTGTCCTTGTCCTTGTCCTTCACGGGCCCCGGGGGCTGAACAGGAACCCCGACCACCGAGGCGGCGACCACATCCACCCCCGGCGCTGCGACATCTCCACTGACCTTGATCTTCAGGATACCCTTCTTGATACCGCTCACTATCTTCTCCAGGTCAATCCCTGTCAGGTCGATGAGGTCCGAGAGGATCGGCACCTTGATCTGCGAGCCCGGCAGCTGGGGCTCGAGCTCGAGCGCCAGGCGGCCATCGAAATCCATGCTCCCGGAGCCGGAGAAGGAGAGAATCGAGTTGGCGCTCTTGAGCTGGAGATCCTCGGTGGTGAAGCGCCCCTTCTCTATCTTGTAGGGAATGTCCAGGGAGTCGATCTTGGAGCGCTTGACGAGATCAGAAAAACCGAGGTTCACAAGGGTCGGTATATTGAAGATCTTGAAGATCTCCAGGAAGACAGGCAGGCGGGCAAGCTCCGCCATGCGGATCGTGCCAACACCTTCACCCCGGATTGAATCCTGGTCACCGGTCTTGCCGGCAAAGAACACCGTTCCGCTCGCCACTCCACCAACCCCATTCCCACCTACGCGGAACACGTCCCCGGAAGCCTCCGACAGCTGCACCCCGGAGGCGGCGAATTCGCCTCCCAGGTCCCCCAGCTTATCACCGGTGTCGATATAGAGCATTCCATCGAGGCGGCCCTTGTAGAAGTTGTCAGAGGCGACGCTCACCTGGAAGGTCTCGGAAACGTCGCCCTGGGAAAGCCTCCCGATGATGCTGCTGGAGAGGTAGGGAGCCTCTGCCTCTGCATTCTCAGCGTTTTCCTCCAGGCGGCGAATCCGGTCGTGGCGCTCACCGAAGGCAAAGACGATATCTCCATCGGCGAGCTGAAGCCGGTTGAATCTCGCCTTCTCAACCCGCACTTCTCCCCAGAAATAATTAGGCCGGCCCTTCTCGTTTCCGCCCGTGAAGCGGCCGCTGGCATTCATTTCTGAGATCTCCACACCGAAATCGACAGCCGCGTTCCTGGTCTTGATCTCGGTCCCCTCGAAGTACACCTTGTCATTGGAGGGATCCTGCGGATCCTTCAGGTACCAGCCGCTCAATCTTCCAGAGAAGGTGCCCTGGAGGCCCAGGCCTGTGAGAAATTTCTTCAGGTGGTCAGGGAAGGCATCGGGCAGGCTCCGGTCAATCTCAAAATCAGTGAGCCTCAGCTTGTAATCAAGACGGGGCTTGCCATCGACCGCGGCAAAGCTGCCATCAAAAACCACCCTCGAGTCGGAGGTACGAAACCCACTGAGCTCGACCTCTCCGGAATCGAGAACGACGATCTTCCCGGCGCCAAGCTTCAAGAGGTAGGGGAGCTCTACCGGGCGGATTTCTCCTTCAACCAGGTCGAGAACTGTCCGCACCCTGGCCGTACCCTCCTGATCACTGCTGATTCCAACGCTGGTCTTGAACGCACCCTTGAAGGCGAGATTCTCAATCAGCTCTGCAACCTCGGGCTCAAGAGCAGCGGCAATATCCTTGTCGTAGGCCAGCTTGTCACAGGTGATGTTAAGATCGACCCCGGGCGGGCTCTTCGCCTCCCCCTGCCCGGCCGGAGACCGTGCGCCGGCAGAGCCTTTACAGAAAATCTTCTGCGCGCCATGAAGGCCCTGGATGTTCAGGTTGACGCCGGCGTCAGGACTGCGCGAATCATAGAGGGCCTCGCCGCTGATTTTTTCAACCTCGTAGGGAAAGAAGCGGTGGCGAATCTTCAGCTCCCGGGGATATATCGACAGCAGCACGTAAGGAGCGGGACGGGTCTTCTCGCCCTCCTTTGCCGCGCCGGCGAAGATCCTCGCCTTCAGCGCAACCCAGCCTTCAGGCTGCAGGTCATCCCATTCCTTGACGGCCCCCTTCACCTTCTCGCTGAGAACACTGCGCAGGCGGCTGTCGATGGCAAGGCATTCGGCAGGATCATCTCCTCCCAGCTCGACAACAGCCTCAAAGGCTCCAGCCCCGCCGGCGTCATAGCTCAGCTGCGAGACAGCCAGGGTCGCCGTCCCGTACTTTCCAGCCAGGCTCTCACCGAGCTTCAGCAGGCCTTTATCAAGGGTGAGCGTTCCTGAGAGCTTCTGCACCGGGGAGTCAAGATCCCGATGGCTGAGCTCGAAATCAGACAGCTTTACTGTCGCCTTGATCGCATCGAGGGTCGGCGGGTACTTCAGCTCCCCGGCGGTCTCACAGGTCAGCCCTGCCCGCCCGCGAACAACAACTCCCGGGTAGGAGCTCTCCAGCTCCGGCAAGAGCTCACCGAGAAGACCCTCGTCAACCGGCAGTGACTCGAGCCCCAGGGTTCCCCCGATGGTGGCCAGCGCACCTGTGGCAGCATCGAGCCCGACCTCTGCGCTCAGGTTCATTTCCCCACCGGAGATTTTTCCCCGGGCCTCCCTGACCACCAGCCGCTGACCTTTCCATTCAACCTCGCCGCCGGTCAGCGCCAGGGACCGCTCGATACCGGGCACCACCAGGCTGCAGCCGGCGAGACTCGACTGGAGGCGCCGGACCTCCAGGCCTGATTTTTCTTCAAAACCAACGGTACCCTCGAGATTCACCCGGCCGCGAAACGACCTCTCCTGCGCCAGCTTCCGGGTCTCTTCATCCAGCAGGACCGAGAACCGCCCCATCGGGTCGAACTCGAAGACCGCAAAGCTGGCCTCCATGGGGCCGGTTAAAAAATCTGCCGGGCCGCCGGCAAGCCGGCCCTCGGCCTCAACCCTGGTCGATCCATCGAGCCGGAAGCCGGCCTTCACCTGCAGGCCACCGACGCTGTCAGAATTCAGGTCCAGTTCGATACCGGAGAGGGTTGCGGCCTTTTCCTCCAGGTCCTTCCAGCGGGGATCACTGAAGCTGACCGTAAAATCATGAACACGGAAGTCCGGCAGGCGGGCAGCAGGCTTGCCGCTCTCACTGCCTGCTGGCTCCCCTGTTGAAGGCTTCTTCTTCAACAAGCCCGAGAGGTTCAGCTTCCCATCAGAGCCCATGGAGAGCCTGGCCCTTCCGCCTTCAACGACGATAAGCTCAGGCCTGAAGCTGCCGAAGCAGAGCTCGCCCAGGTTCGGAACGATCCTGACGAGGGGAAACTCAAGAATGGAGCCTGGGGAGATTATTTCCGGGCTTGCCGGGGCATTTGAGCTCATCTCGGGCGCGAGAATCCGCAGCCCCCTGAGAAGAACGCCATCGGAAAAATCAAACTCAGCAGAGGCGATCTTAAAGGGCACGTCCAGCTGCTCCCGCAGGAGCGACTCAACCCGTGACCTCACAGCTGCGGGCCGGGTGGCCAGCCACAGGTTGGTGGCCAGGACCAGGAAGATGATGACGAACAAGCCGCCGAACATCAGAACCAGCCTGGATCTACGCGGCTTAGGCGACAATTACTGGGTTCTCCTTCATCGGTCCTCCCCGGCCAGCTTCCTCGCCAGCACGATCTCGGGTTCGGACGGACGCAAGTAGGCAGGCTTCAGAGAGTGGATCGCTTCCCGGTCAAAACTGGTCTCTCCCAGGAGCTCGAGGGATAAACCCGCAAGGGTAGCTGCCCTGGGCTGATCCCACTCAAGGGGACCACGCTTATAACCATACTCCCCTGCACCCGGGCTACCACCATCATCCTCAAGGCCGCTGAGGAAACTGTCAGCTCCCCTGCCGAGAATCCAGGCAGGACCCTCCAGCAGGCCGACCAGCTCAGAAAGCTGGGCCACCTGGTCCTCCGCCGTCCTCCGGGGCCGGCTTCCCTCCCCAGGCGTGAATTGGGCTCCGTAAAAGAAACCCCTCCGGCCATCGAGAACCGGGATGAAAGACCCTGGAGCGCTCCCGCCATCCTCTTGTCCTGGGCCAGGGGACTCCATGGCAAAGGCGGCCATCACCTCAAGAGAAGAAAGCGCAACGACAGGGATCCGGAGGGCAATGGCCAGCGTTTTTGCCGCTGTCACCCCCACCCTGCAGCCGGTGTAGGAACCGGGCCCAATGCTCACGCTGATACCTCCCAGGTCCCCTGCGGCAAAACTCCCCTGGCGAAGCAGGCTTTCAATCCTGTCAGCAAACTCCCGGGCATGGGCCATCTCGGAGGAAAAGGTCTCCTCCCCGCGTACGCCGTCTTTGTCAAAGAGCGCCAGGCTGCCTATGGGATCGGAGGTTTCTATCGCCAGGTAAATCATGGCTGAAGCATATCGATGATCGTGGAACTGAACATTAAAAAGTTATCGGAGGTCGAATGGATCTCACCCTGATCTCAAAAACAGCTTTCAAGGGGTCAAATCGCCTCGCCAGGGTAGTTTTTCGCCCTGGAGGAGGAAATGCAACGGCAGATCAGGTATTCCGGTAATTACCGTTCTTTCCGGCAAGCATCCGAAAGCCTGCTGAAAGCATTATCTCTTTGACACTCGTGCCTTGCGGAAATACTATAAGCCGTTTCTCTGCGCCCGCTTGCAAACATCCGGTGGGCAGAATTGAGCAGTTGAGGGATACCAGGAGTCGCCGGATTCCGGCCCCGGTCAAACCGACTCGGGGGCTTCTTTCTTCACTAATATTGAATCAGCAAGACTTTACGCTATGACCGAACCTGTAAATCGAACGCCGCTCATCGCGGGCAACTGGAAAATGAATACCACCCTCGAAAGCGGGGTTGAGCTGGCGAGAGGTATCCTCGAGGGTATCTCGGCAATGGATGCCGGCTTCAGTACCCCCGGGTGGGAAATCGGTTTTTACCCTCCCGCCACCTCGCTCGCCCTGGTTGCAGATCTCTGTGCCGGGTTTGACACCTGCAAGGTGCTGGTCGGGGCTCAGAATATGCATGCGGAGGGCAGCGGCGCTTTTACGGGGGAAATCTCAGCCGATATGATTCTCTCCTGCGGAGCGGGCAGTGTCCTCCTGGGACACTCCGAGCGGCGGCATGTCTTCAATGAAACCGATGCTGAAATCGGGGCCAAGGTACAGGCGGCTGTCGCCGCGGCCATCACCCCTGTTCTCTGTGTTGGAGAAAAACTCGAAGAGCGAGATGGCGACAAAACGATGGATGTTGTCGCCCACCAGCTCGAGGCCGGAATCGCGGGGCTGACCGAAGCCCGGCAGCTGAAACAGGTCATCATCGCCTACGAACCCGTCTGGGCCATCGGGACCGGCAGAACGGCCTCCCCTGCACAAGCCCAGGAGGTCCACGGCTTCCTTCGAGAAGAGCTTGGAAAGGCCTTTGAAAAACGCGGTGGCAAAGCCGAAGATCGTGAAGAAATCAGAATTTTATACGGTGGTAGCGTCAAGGCTGATAACGCGTCAGAATTACTTGGTGAAACCGATATCGATGGCGCGCTGGTAGGCGGAGCGAGCCTCGACCCACAGTCTTTCCTCGGCATCTGCGAAGGAAGCAACTGACCGGGCTCCATGACAGGAACCCGGCCTTAACGAAAAAACAGGGAACCGTCCAGGACGGTTCCGGCGAGTAAAAATCCCGGAGGCAAAATGATTTTCGAGTTCTTTCCCGTTTTGGGTTTTTGGAGCGGTTTGGGATGGGGCCTGGCTGGCTGCGTAATAGCCTTCCTCGCCCTGCTGATGATTCTTTCCATCGTTTTCCTGCAGGATTCCAAGGAAGGCGGCCTCGGAGGCGCATTTGGTTCAGCCGGCGGCGGAGATTCCGTGCTGGGCGCCAGCGGACAGAAAGGGATTGTCAAGGTGACCGCCGTAATGAGCATCATCTTCTTCGTGCTGGTCATCGGCTGGGGAATGATTGGCTCAACCGGGCCGGCCTCCTCCAACAGCAAAACCGACGATGTTATCAAGGGCAAGGCGGCAACCCCGGGAGCAGCAGCAACCCCGGGAGCGACGGGAAACCCTGCTGTGCCTGCCGGTGGAGCCCTTGGCCCACAGGTGCCTCCCACCGATGGAACAAGCGGTGGCGGTGAAAGCACCGGCGGCGGCAGTAAATGAATCACTTAATGGATTCCTGCTCACCCAGGAATAGGAGTCTCGAAACATGCGCAGCATGACGGGTTACGGTGACGCTGTTTCGGAAACACCTGAATTCGTCCTCAGCATCGATATCAAGGCCGTCAATAACCGCTTTCTGAAGATTAACTCGAAAATCTGTGACGAGGTGAGCTTTCTCCAGGTCGACCTGGAGGAGGCCGTACGGAAGCAGCTGGCAAGAGGCTCGATCTTTTTCACCATCCGTTTCCAGCCGGCAAAACCCTCTGATCTTTACCAGGTAAACGAAGACGTCGTGAAGAAATACGCTGATACGGTAGAAAAACTGGGCAAAGAGCTCGATACCAGCGAGGAGATAAGATTACAGGACATCCTCGCCCTGCCCGGCGCGATCAGGGCCGATGACACCGTTATTCCCCAGCGGGAAAAAGTGCTTCCCGTCGCACTGGAAACCATGGAAGAGGCTCTCTCTAAGCTGATTGAGATGCGGGAGCGTGAAGGCAGGAACCTGCATGAAGAACTCGAGAATCGCTGCGGGAAGCTGGATGAGCTGATGGACGAAGTCAAAAAGAATGCTCCGCAGGCCCTCGAAGACCATTTCAAAAAAATTGAAGAGCGCACCGGGGCTCTACTTGGAGAACAGAAGGCCGGTCTCGACGAGGGCGATATCCTCAGGGAGGCCGCCCTGCTTGCAGAGCGCTCGGATATCACCGAGGAGATCGCACGCATGGACAGCCATCTCGAGCAGTTCCTCGGCGCGCTCGCAACTGACGAGCCCGTCGGGCGTAAGCTCGAGTTCATCTGCCAGGAAATGTTCAGGGAGTCCAACACCATGGGCTCCAAGGCACCCGGCAAGGAGGTCAGCAAGTCTGTCGTTGAGATCAAGGCAGAGGTAGACCGGGTAAAGGAACAGGTCCTCAACGTTGAGTAAGAGAGGGCGCCTGATCGTCATATCCGGCCCCTCGGGGGTCGGCAAAACAAGCATCTGCGAGGCGCTGCTGAAGAAATCAAAGTTTAAAAGAGTCATCACCTGCACCACACGGCCTCCGCGCGGAGGGGAGCAGGATGGAGTCGATTATTTTTTTTCCGCCAGGACGGATTTTGAAGAAGGAATAAAGGCCGGCCGGTTCCTTGAGCACGCAGAGGTTTACGGAAACCTCTACGGGACCCCGAGAGACCAGGTCGAGGAAGGAATTGAGAGCGGCGCCGATCTGCTGCTCAATATCGATGTACAGGGTGCCCGGCTGGTGAGGGATTCAGGAATCCCTTGCCTGGTAACTGTTTTTATTGATGCTCCCAGCGAGGAGGAGCTCCAGAGGCGGCTCACCGGCAGGGCGGCTGATTCAGAAGAAGACATCCGGCAGCGCCTGGAAATCGCCAGGAGCGAAAGAAAGGAAAAATCCGCCTACCAGCACATCGTCGTGAACGACGATCTCGACCGGGCGGTACAGGAATTAGAGGCTTTACTCGAAGCCCCGATCGAATCAAACTGAGGAATCATTCAAGGGATTTATTGGGAGTCAAAACATGCTCGATATCAATACGGAAGAAGAACTGGTCAAGCTCGTTGGCGGAAAGTTCAGGCTGACCGCGCTGATCCAGAAGCGAATGGCCGAGCTGAACAGGGGTGCTCCGCACCTGGTTGAATTCGAAAACAACGAGGAACCCGATCTGCGCACGGTCGTGATCAAGGAGATCCTTGAAGGGAAGATCGAGCTCGCGCCGATGGAAGAGCTGGACCACGCCCTGCAGGAAGCGATCACCACCGAGAAGCCTGAAGAAGCCGAGGGCTCCGATGGCGATGGTGACGAAGAGGGCGAAGGAAACGAGATCTACGGTTCTGATATCAAGAAGATCAAGGAACAGAGGATCAAGGAGCTCGCCCAGCTTCTCAACCAGAAGAAGTAGGCCTGCTCAGAAAGCCTCAACGGACGGAGCGGAAGGACAGCCCACAGGCGCCTGCAATGCAGGCGCCTGCGGTCCCTGGTAAAAGATCATGTCTAATATCCTGCTGGGAGTGTCCGCGGGAATCGCGGCCTACAAAAGCGCGGACCTTGCATCGAAGCTTACCCAGCGGGGTGACACGGTCAGGACCATCCTGACTCCCGGCGCGCAGAAGTTCATCACGCCGCTGACCTTCGGAGCCGTCACCCGCCAGGAGGTCTTCACCGACCTCTACGAGGATGACCCATCTTACAAGGGCGGCCACATCTCCCTTTCTGAATGGGCCGACCTGCTCCTGGTCGCACCGGCCACCGCGGACCTCATCGGCAAGCTGGCTGCCGGCCTCGGTGGAGACCTGCTGACCGTCACCGCCCTCGCCTTCGATAAGCCGGTTCTCTTTGCCCCGGCAATGAACGACCGCATGTGGAAAAACCCCGTCGTCCAGGAAAACATCACCCGGCTGCAGGAGGTGCTCGGCTACCGCCTCATCAACCCGGGCGAGGGGCACCTTGCCTGTGGATCGATCGGCCCCGGCCGGCTGGCCGAGGTTCCGGACCTTATCGCGGCTCTCGACCAGGTGCTCCAGCCGGAGACCGGCAAGGGATGAGTGAAGCCTCGAGCTGTCTCATCCTTGCAGGTCCAACGAGAGAATATATTGACCCCGTACGCTACATCTCCAATGCCTCCAGCGGGCTGCAGGGAATAGCCCTCGCCGAGGAGGCGCTCGAGAGGGGGTACCGGGTCGAGCTCATCCTCGGCCCTGTCGAATACCCTCCCCCCGATGGCGCCGAGGTCATCAAGGTCATCAGCGCCGCAGACATGCTCGAGGCGGCTGCCAGGCGGCACGCGGACTGCTCCATCCTGATCGGCGCCGCAGCGGTCAGTGACTACAGGCCGGCTGTCTACAACACTTCCAAGCACAAAAGAGGCGAGGGCGGGCTCGACCTCCAGCTCGAGCCCACCGAAGATATTCTCGCCACCCTCGCACAAGAGAAGACCGGGAAGGTGCACGCCGGTTTTGCCCTCGAGACCGACTGTCATCTCGAAAACGCCAGGGGCAAGCTGGAGGCCAAGAACCTCGACTGGATTGTCGTCAACGATGCCGGCGCCATCGGCCAGAAAGCCAGTGATTACCACATCCTCGGGGCCGACGGCTCCACCTCTGCTCTCGGCCACATCTCCAAGCGCGAGCTCGCTGCGAACCTGCTGGACAGGATCGAGGCTGCAGCCCGCTGATCTGGCGCCATCCGGCCCCCTGCAGGCTAAAGAAACTGCCGAAAACTGCCGATAAAACGACAGGCGCTCCTGTCGCCATCCGGAAGTGATTCTGCGGGTTTTCCGCGAATCGGTGAAACCCTGTTAACAGTGGAAACAATAGATCGATGCGAAGAGAGTCCTCAAACGAAGTCCTGGCATTCCTGCTGCTGGGCCTGACCGCGTTCCTGGCTGTCTGCCTGTATTCCTGGCACCCTGGCGACCTCCTTGCTGACCGCCCCACCAGCGAAACCACGGCAAACATCTGCGGGCCGGCAGGAGCCTTCCTCAGCGACTGGATCATGAGCTGGATCGGACGGACCGGCAGCTATGCCTTCACCGTGGTCCTGGCCATCGTGTCAGTCTGCATGTTCTTCCGCCTGCCCATTCGCCAGCCCGGCTGGAAGGTTTTCGGCTCCCTGAGCATTATCCTGTCGCTGGCCACCTTCGAGGTCGCCTTCTGCAGGAACACGGGCAACCCCGGCTATCTTGCCGGCGGCTACTTCGGCTACGGAATCTACGGCTTCCTCTTCGCCAACCTCTCGGTGGTGGGAACCTGTCTCCTGCTGAGCATCATTACCGTCGTCTCCTTCGTCGTCAGCACCGACACCGAGCTCTATCCCGCCTTCGCCTACGCCAACCGGATGGTTCAGCGGTCGAAGCCCTGGCGTGACGCTGTCAGTGAAACGGGCGGTCGAGTCGTGGGAGCCCTGAAGACCGGGGCGCTGTCGCTGTTCAAGGTCGCCTCCCGGATCAAGCCGGAATCGAAGCAGGGCCCCGAGATCATTCTGCCGGAGAAGAAGCCGCGGCAGAAGGTCTTCAAGCCTGACAAGAAACCCGCTAAGGAGGAAGAAAAGAAAGAAGAAGCCGCAGAGCTCCCGGAGAAAGAAGAGGAGGTCGAGCGGCCACCCCTGATCATCTCCATTCCTGAACCGAAGAAGCCGAAGAAGAAGAGCAAGAACAAGGCGAAAAAGAACAGCGGGCCCTACGAGCTTCCCTCGATCGAGCTCCTCGATGAACGCCCGCCGAATACGAGCGGAACCGACAGCTCCTCGCTGAAGGAGAAGGCCGAAAAGATCGAGCAGGCGCTCGAGAGCTTCGGGGTCCTCGGAACACGTGTCGTAAAGATCCTGCCCGGCCCGACCGTAACCCTCTTCGAGCTGACGCTGGCCGCCGGCACCAAGGTCAACAAGATCACGAGCCTGGATAACGATCTCCAGATGGCCCTGGCCGCCACCAGCATCCGCATCATAGCGCCGATCCCGGGCCAGGACACCGTCGGCATCGAGGTGCCCAACAAGGAGCGTCCCATCATCGGCCTGCGCGAGCTCCTTGAAGAAGCGATGGCCCGCAACGACAAACAGATCCTGCCCGTCTGTGTCGGCAAGGACACCACCGCCCAGGCCATCACCGACGATATCGCAGAGATGCCCCATGCCCTGATCGCCGGTGCCACCGGCTCAGGAAAATCGGTCTTTATCAATTCCCTGCTGGTCAACCTGCTGCTGACGAAGACCCCCGATGAGCTCAAGCTGATCATGATCGACCCCAAGGTCGTCGAGCTGAAGCCCTTCGAAAAAATCCCCCACCTCTACTGCCCGATCGTAACCTCCGCGAAAAAAGCTCCGCCGGTGCTCGCCTGGCTGGTCGACGAGATGAAGAAGCGCTACAACCTGCTTGGCGACCTCGCGGTCAAGAACATCGTTGAGTACAACAAGCTCGGCAAGAAAAAGATCTTTGAGCTCCTCAAGGAGAAGCGCAGCAACGAGGAGGCCGAGGCCCAGCCGGAGAAGCTGCCCTATATCGTGCTGGTTATCGACGAGCTCGCCGACCTCATGATGGCCGCCGGCAGGGATGTCGAGGGACACATCACGCGCCTGACCCAGCTGTCTCGAGCCGTCGGCATCCACCTGGTCGTGGCAACCCAGCGCCCCTCGGTCAATGTCATCACCGGCCTGATCAAGAGCAACATGCCCACGCGCATCGCCTTCAAGGTCACCCAGAGAATTGACTCAAGAACCATCCTCGACGACAAGGGCGCCGACAAGCTGGTCGGCAACGGCGACATGCTCTACAAGGGTGCGAACTCCGAGTCCCTCCTTCGCACGCAGGGAGCCTTCCTCACAAGTACAGAGATCAACAGGGTCATCGACCATGTCGTCGAGCAGACCGAGCAGGAATTCGATGAGAGCCTCACCAAGTGCAGCATCGACGGACTCCCCCAGAAGAACGACACCGATGAGCTCTATGAGGAGGCGGTGAAGCTGGTGCTCACGAAGCAGCGTGGGTCCACCACCCTGCTGCAGAGATCCTTCTCGATCGGCTATAGCCGGGCCTCAAGACTGGTCGAGGCGATGGAGGCGCAGGGACTGGTTGGTGAACACAACGGCTCCGTGGCCCGCGAGGTCTACTACACATGGGATGAGTACCAGGCCGGAAAAGAGAAGGCGCTCGGAGACGCCCAGGAAACGGAAGAAGAACCTGGAGAGAGCGACAATCCCTTAGAGTCTCCGGAGGAAATGCGGGACAATGAAGGGTCCCACGAAGACTCTGAAGACTTCGAAGGGGAAGAACCAGGCCAGGAAACCTCCGAAGAAACCACCGAACCGGATGACGATCAGTAAACCCACCGAGCCCGCCCCCAGCGGCAGAGAACAATCCGGAGAGCTCGAAGAAGAGATCCGGGTCAACATGATCAGCCTCGGCTGCCCGAAGAACCTCGTCGACTCGGAGATGATTCTCGGCAAACTAGGCCAGGAAGGTTTTGTCCTGACTCCGGAATCCGAAGACGCCGATGTCATCGTGGTCAACACCTGCGGCTTCGTGGAATCGGCGAAGGAAGAGTCGGTCAACACGATCCTCGAGGCCTGTGAGCTCAAGAAGGATTCGGCAGCCGGGAAGAAGGTCGTCGTCACCGGCTGCCTCGGGCAACGCTACGGCGAAGAGCTGAGCAAGGAGATCCCCGAGCTTGATGCGATTGTCGGCCTTGGCGAATACGACGACCTTGGCAAGGCCCTGAAAGATCTCTACGGAAAAAACGACGGACAGCTCCACCTCCAGGTCAGCGATCCTGACAAGGCCTGCAACGCCGAGGTCGGGCGCTTCCGGCTGACCCCGGCCCATTACGGCTACCTGAGAATCTCTGAGGGCTGCGACAATCCCTGCACCTTCTGCTCGATCCCTGCCATCAGGGGGCATTTCCGGTCCAAGACGATCGAGATGCTCGAGGAGGAGGCGCGAGAGCTGGTCGGCAGCGGCGCCAGCGAGATGGTGCTGATCTCCCAGGATACGACCTCCTACGGAGTAGATATCGATGGGAAGTTCCAGCTCGCCGAGCTGCTTCGCCGCCTCTCGGCTGTTGACGGGGTCGATTGGATCCGCCTGCTCTACGCCTACCCGGCCTACCTGACCGACGAGATGATCGAGGCGATTGCCGAGCTGCCCGAGGTGGTCAACTACATCGATATCCCGCTGCAGCACATCTCCGAGAACATGCTGCGCCATATGGGCCGGCGAATGATGGAAACGAAAACCCGCAACCTGCTCGAGCGCATGCGCGCGAAGATTCCGGGGCTGATGTTGAGAACCACCTTTATCGTCGGCTTCCCCGGAGAGGATGACACTGAGTTCGGAATCCTGCGCGATTTCATCCGTGAGTTCGAGTTTGAACGCCTGGGGGTCTTCCCCTATTCGAAAGAAGAGGGAACTCCCTCGGCTGCATTCGAGGGAGAGATTCCCCAGGAGGTCATCGACGAACGCCTCGAAGAGCTGATGCTGGTTCAACAGGAGATTGCCTTCAGGAAGAACCAGGAAAGAATCGGAGAGCGCACCGAGGTGCTCATCGACTCCGCCGAAGAGGAGCAGGCTGATCCAATGGGTGGCGCCCCCTTCAGGGCTGCCATTGCGCGCAGCTACGGCGAGAGCCCCGAAATTGACCCGGTGATCTTCATCGCCCCCCCCGGCGGGGAAGCCTGCGAAGAAGAGCACCCGGCCGCCATGCCCGAGGGCGTGAAGGAGCTGTCCTTCGAAGCTCCTGCCCCGCCCCCGCCTGCCGTTGGAGAGCGCAGGACAGTGGAAATCATCGGGAGCAGGGGATACGATCTCATCGCAACCATAGCTGGGAGCGGGGATCATGAACGAAAAGACGCCGGCCGGTAAATCACGCTTCGCCAATCTGCCGAACCAGATAACGGTAACCCGCCTGCTGCTCTCGCTGGTCTTCTTTGTCCTGCTTGGAATTGTCGGGCACGGCACCGATACCCAGACCCGGCAGACCATCCTGAACTGGTCAACAGCCCTCTTCATGCTGGCGATGTTTACCGACTTCCTCGACGGCTACCTGGCCCGCAGGTGGAACATCGAGTCCACCTTCGGCCGCATCGCAGATCCCTTTGTTGATAAAATCACCATCTGCGGCGGCTTTATCCTGCTGACATCCGTCTCTGATTTCGTCGAGCCCTGGTACCCCCTGGTGATCGTCTTTCGCGAATTCCTGGTCTCGGGGCTGCGCAGCTACATCGAATCCGCCGGGGTAGCCTTCGGTGCCGCCTGGGCGGGCAAGGTCAAGCTGACGATCCAGGGCCTGACCATCCCCTCGCTGCTGTTCTACGAGGCCAACTTCATCATGATTGACGAGAACGGCAACTCACAGCTGAAGGGGGATCCTTCCTGGCCCTGGCTGGGAGAACCCCTGAAATGGCTCACAATTGCTCTGCTGGCGGCGACCCTGATTTCTACCTTTTATTCCTGCATCGTCTATCTGCGCAAAGCTACCACCGTCCTGAGAAGCTGAAGCCCGGGCGGATCACGCGGTTTTTCTGCCTCATCCGGTTCCAGGCACTATACTTGAAAAAGCGAGTCAAACCGTCCACCCCCCGACCTGAGCCAGGAAAGCTAGCGTGGCGCATCCAACAGGACCAAGAGGAAGAAAGCCGCATCAACGCAGCGGAAGAGCCCCGGAGAGAGATTCCGGCCGTGGTGGCGCCTCCATACGCCGTCCGGTCAAGGGTCCCGGGCTCAACATTCCCATCGCCGCCAAGTTTACCTTCCTGATTGTCATCCTGGTGGTTTCTGCGATGGCCTGGCAGGCCATGGTGGCCATCGACAAGAGCGTCGAGCACCTCGAAGCTGAGATCAACGACAATGGAATCGCCCACACCCTCTCGCTGGCAAAGCTGATCGACCCCGAGCTGATTCAGAACATTGATGCCGCAGCCCAGCAAAAACTGGAGGAGCTGCTGGGGAAATACAAGCAATCGGAAAACATCGAGGCCATCAGCATCCTGGAGGCCGGCATCGCTGTCGCCTCCGTTGGCGCTGCAGCAAAAAGGTCTGCAAAGACAACACCGATTTCTTACACCAGGGCAGAACAATACGGAATCCTGATCAGCGAATTCGAGGACGGCAGGGTACCGGTCAGAAGCTATTTAAAGCCCATAGCCGGTGCGGCAAAGGTGGAGGTTCTCATCTCTGCGGTCTCCATCAGCCGGTCCCGCGAGGATCTCAAGTCCTCTCTGACGCAGATCTCCATTATCGCCTGCATCGGAGCAGCCTTCGCCGCACTGCTGCTGGCAACGATCCTCACCAGGCCCGTGAGCACCCTGATGCGAGACCTCCGCCAGGTGAGCATGGGCGATCTCAAGCACCAGTCGCAGGTCAACTCCAGCGATGAGTTCGGCAACCTGGCAAGGATCTTCAACCGGATGACCATGAACCTGCAAACTGCCCAGTCAGCCAAGCTGGCCCAGAAGGCGATGGAGCACGAGCTCTCGCTTGCCACCAGCATCCAGGCCGGCCTGCTGCCGGCACAGCTGCCGCAGATCCCCGGGCTCGACCTCGCGGCCTACTATGACTCAGCCAAGGAGGTGGGAGGAGATTATTACGACTTCCTGCAGGTTGACCAGAACAGGATCGGGGTCGTCGTAGCTGATGTCTCCGGCAAGGGAGTCCCCGGCTCGCTCGTCATGTCGATGACCCGCAGCATGCTCCACATGGCAGCACGGGAAAACCGCTCTCCCAAGGACACCATTATCGAGGTTAACAACTGCCTGGCCCCGGACATGAACCCGGGGATGTTTGTCACCCTGGCCTACCTCGTGCTCGACACCCGCAGCAGGGAGGTAAGGCTTGTCAGGGCGGGGCACAATGCTCCCCTGCTGTACAGCTCCCACCATGGCCAGGTCATCGATCTGCATCCGAAGGGAATTGCCATCGGCCTCGACCGTGAGGGCCCCCTCTTTGCTTCCCAGCTCGAGCCGCAGAAGTTCACCCTCCAGCCCGGCGATGTGCTCGTCCTCTATACCGATGGCATCGTTGAGGGCAAAGACCCGCAGGGGCGGGATTTTGGAGATGAGCGCCTGCACCAGCTTCTGCTTGAAAACAGGGAGCGGCCGGCCAGTGAGCTTCTCGAGATCATCATGGCGGAACTTCGCAGCCACCAGAAGAATGCGGAACAATCCGACGATATCACCCTCCTGGTGCTCAAATCCTGCTGATAATCTCCTGGAAAGGCCTCCAGCGAGGTCTGATAAACCTCAGACACCCCCCGTTTGACGGTTTTCTACCCGCATCCTAAACTTTGATGGGCAGGGGACTTGGCTGAGAGTGTCGCAACGAGGCCGGCTTGCAGGGGCAAGGCCGGAAGGAAACATGAGATTAGAGCTCACACAAAAGCTACAGCAGCAGCAGGTGCTGGCACCGCAGATGATCCTGTCGATGGACATCCTGCTGCTGCCGACCCTCGATCTCGAGCAACGCATCCAGGATGAATTCAGCGAGAACCCCGCCCTGGAGCTTGTCGAACAGGAACAGCCGGCCGCCAAGCCGGAGTCCGCCGACAAGGACACGGCAGAGCGTCCCCTCGACGAGAGGCTCCGCGATTCAAGGGACTGGTCTTTCCAGGACAAGAGCCCCCGGAAATCCTCCTTCACCGCAACGGATGCCAAGCATGCGGCGCTTCAGAACACTCCCGGAAAGCCCCCGGGGCTGAAGGAGTCACTGATGGAGCAGCTCCGCCTGAAGAAGATCCCGAAGCTCACCCGCGAAATCGGCGAAAACATCATCAGCTGTCTCGACAGCAGGGGCTATCTCGATTGCGCTCCGGAAGAGCTCGGAGACTGGATCGAAAACAACCCTGCTCCCGAAGAGATCAAGGCCGCGCTGGAGACTGTTCGCAGTCTTGAACCCGCCGGCATCTGTGCAACAGACCTCGAGGATTGCCTGCTCCTGCAGCTTCGCCGCGACGGCGGCGACCACAGGCTCGAGGAGGCCATCATTGAAAACCACCTGCAGGAGCTGAGCCAGAACAAGCTGCCTGCCCTGGCAAGGGCACTGGGGAGGTCGGTGGAAGAGATCAAGAGGGCCGCGGAGCTCATCAGCTCACTCGACCCAATGCCCGGCCGGCAGATCGATTCGGAAGAGACCATCTATATCCGGCCCGATGTACTGGTCGAGGAGGTCGATGAAAGCCTCGAGATCAGCGTGCTCGATTATTCGCTGCCCCGCCTGGAGATCAGCCGGTCCTGCCGCACCGCACTGCGGGATGCCCGCAAGGACCGGGAGGCCAGCGCCTTTCTTCGCAGGAAGATCGAGTCTGCCAAGTGGCTGATCCAGGCGCTCGAGCAGAGGCAGAGAACCATCAAGGATATCGCCGTTGCCATCGTCGAGCACCAGCAGGATTTCATGCTCAAGGGCCCCGAGCAGCTCAAGGCCCTGAAGATGCAGACCATCGCAGACACCGTCGGTGTACACATCTCCACGATCAGCCGGGCCATCAAGGGCAAGTACATGGAGACCCCTGCAGGCATCTACGAGATGCGCTACTTCTTTACCGGCGGCGTCGACAATGCCGACGGCGAGATTGAATCAAGGCGTAATGTCTGCCGCCGGATCTCTGACCTCGTCGAAAAAGAAGACAAGGAAAAGCCCTACAGCGACACCACGCTCACTCGCCTGCTGCAGGAGCAGGGGCTGCAGATCGCCCGCCGCACGGTGACAAAGTACCGGGAGCAGGAAAACATTCCGGCCTCCAGGCTTCGACGCTCCTATTAAAGCTCCTCCGGAGAGCGCATTCAGGGCGGGAGTTCATCGAGGTGGGAACAGTCGTGGACAGGACCATCTGGATTATGCCTGTTGGGTTCGGTTCAGGCTTGCGCGAAAATAAAGGAGGGCAGGGTTGAGGCTGGACTCTCCGGAGGTTGCAGATTCTGGTTCAGGCACAGGGCTTTGCCGTGCCAACGTTTTCTGCTTTAGAGAGAGCAATCCCTGCGCCACGGAACACAGGAGCCCCCTTTTTTCTCCAAGTCCCTTCCAGCCGCAAACTTCAGAGGATACCCCTGCTTTCTGCCCTGGCCCTGTACTGTCCAGATCCGGTCAATTCCGGTCGAAAGTGGGCCGGGCAGCAAAAACTTCCTGCCCGGAAGGGAATGCGACCGGGAAGCCGGGAGGGATATTGGATATAATCCAGCTTCATGCGCCTTCACAAGTACATAGCAGCCTGCGGTTATACCTCCCGGCGGAGAGCCGAGCTCCTCATCCAGGCCGGCCGGGTCGAGGTGAACGGAAAACACCTCACGAGCCTCGGGAGCACCGTCAAGAAGGAAGATGTCATCACCGTCAATGGTGAGATCATCAGCCTGCCTGATCCGAAGACCATTCTCTTCAACAAGCCGCCGGGAATCATCACCAGCACCCACGATACCCATGAACGCCTCACGGTGATGGACTACCTCCCTCCCGCTCTCATCGAAATCGGGGTCTTACCCATCGGCCGGCTTGACCGGGAAACCGAGGGGCTGCTGCTGTTGACCAACGTGGGCGAGCTGAACCACCGCATCACCCACCCCAGCTTCGAGATCGAGAAAGAATACGTGGCCCTCGTCAACGGCAAGCCCGCCAGGGAGGCACTCGAAAAGCTGGCGGCGGGAGTCAAGATCGAGAAGCACCAGACAGCGCCCGCGAAAATCCTCAAAACCGTCGCCGATGGCAACAACACCCAGGTGGTCCTCGTCATCCACGAAGGCAAGAAACGCCAGGTGCGCAGGATGTTCGAGGCCGTTGGACACAAGGTCCTGAGGCTGGCGCGCACCCGGGTAGGCAACATACGCCTGCAGGGGCTGGACCCATCTGCCTGGCGGGACGCGGAAACCAGGGAGCTCCGCGGCCTGAACATCGGCTACGACGAGATCATCAGGAAGCACTCGGCCTTCAAGTCGAGCGACAGCTGAGAGACGCCGGGCCGGTATCAGATGTCGTCGTCGAGGTCGGTGTCATCGGCTCCAGCTCCACCTTCGGCGCCGCTGACATCAAGCTTCAGGTTCTTGATCTCCGAGGTGATCTCGGCGATCAGCCCGGGGTCGATGAAGACACCTTCTGCGGTTTTCTTTGCGATCTCCCTCTCCAGCTTCTGCAGGCTCGACAAAGCCCGGGCTGCGTCGACCAGGGATGTCTGGCGGGCATCGGAAAGATACTGACGGATCCTTAACCTGTCGCTGTCATTCATGACCGCCGCCTTGACCGGAGCGGCACCCGGTGTTGCTCCCGTGGCAGCTCCTGTACCAGCCCCGGCGGTGGCTCCGGCTGTTCCGGAACCTCCAGCGGCAGGATTCTGCCCACCCGGGGTGACTCCGGCGGTAGCCTCAGTGCCAGGTCCACCTGTCTTGGCAGTTTTCTTTTTCTCGGCCGGATCTTCAACCTGGTGGCTGACAAACATCCAGACCAGGCCAATGACAATCCCGAGGAAGATGACCCCGAAGGCGACACCGAGCCAGAGGGTGTTGGGGTCTACCCGGCGCGGGCGATCATCGGCAAAGGACGGCTTGCTCCCCCTTGCGGCCAGCTGGGAGCCACCTTTCCCGGCGCCTGCAGCGGGCGCACCTGCGGAGGGAGGGGCTATCCCGGTCCTCTTGGCAATCGCTTCATAGATCGCATTCACCTCCTGCTTACGCATGAGATTGTACTTTGAGAAGACCGAACCGATCGAAGGCCGGCGGCCTGTCTCAAGCTCACGCTTGTTGGCGATCGCAAGGCACTTCTTTGCCTGGTCCTGGGTAACCCTGCCGTTGGAAATAGCAATCTTGCAGAAGAGAAGATCTTGTTTTTGACTCATATCTCGGCCTGTTCGTATTCACCGCGGGAAATACAGCTTTCTAAGCCTCCAACCCGTCGGAATAGTGTTGCCCGTTCAATAAGACGCGGTTCCCCGGACCTCAGGGTCCGGAAACGGCTTTTGACCGGGAAAGACAATCGAGTGCCGCCAGAGAGTTCTCCTGGATCCTTTCCTGGACCCCGTAGAAAAAGCGGCCTGTTTTTCTCGTTACATTAAACACCGAAGAATAAGCCATCATAGGGCTTAGGGGATTATCTGTCAACCCGTCCACTGAGGCGGAATCAACCTCGCTCTTAGGTCTTCAACCCTGATGACCTGTCCCCCGAAACGAGCTAAGATAGTAAGCTCAAACAATCTATGACTACCAGCGACGAAAAAATCTTCAATATTGTAATCGGTACGGCCGGGCACATTGACCATGGAAAAAGCACCATGGTTCAGCGCCTGACAGGCATTGATCCTGACCGCCTTCCCGAAGAAAAAAGCCGCGGACTGACAATTGACCTCGGCTTTGCCCCTCTCACCCTCCGCAACGGCATGCGGGTAGGAATCGTCGATGTTCCAGGGCATGAGAGGCTGATCAAGAATATGGTCGCCGGGGCAACCGGCATCGACCTGGTTCTCCTGGTGATCGCAGCCGACGATGGGGTCATGCCACAGACCCGCGAGCACCTGACCATCATGCAGATCCTCGGCCTGCGCCACGGCATGGTCGTCATCAACAAGGTCGATGCCGTCGAGCCTGATTTTGTCGAGCTGGTCGAAGACGAGGTTCGAGAGACCCTGAAAGGCACCTTCCTTGAAGACTCCGCCGTCGTAAAGGTCTCGTCCATTACCGGCGACGGCTTCGAAGAGCTCGAGGAGCACCTCAACACCCTGGTTGAGAAGGTTCGGCCGAGGCAGGTGGAGGGCGTCTTCCGTATGCCTGTCCAGCGGGTCTTCTCGCCCCGCGGATTCGGCACCGTCGTCACCGGGATCCCTGTCAGTGGAACCGCCGCTCTCGGTGACACCCTCGAGATCGTGCCGCTTGGCGAAAAGGGGCGGGTGCGGGGCATCCAGGCCTACAAGGAGCAGGCCGAAACGGCGCGGGCCGGGCACTCTGCCGCGATCAACCTCTCCGACATCGATTACCGCAAGGTCCACCGCGGCATGGTCCTGACCCAGCCGGGGTATTTCACCGGCGCGAAAATGTTCGAGGCGCGCCTGCACTACCTGCCCGGCAACCACCGGGTGCTCAAGCACCAGACCACCATCCGCCTGCACGTGGGAACCGCGGAGTTGATCGGCCGGGTGTACCTGCTGGAGCGGAAAATACTCGAGCCGGGAGAGGAGAGCTATGTCCAGTTCCGCTTCGAGGAGCCCGTGGTCGCCGCCCCGGGAGACCGCTTCGTGCTGCGGCTCCACTCACCGATGGAGACCATCGGCGGCGGAGAGATCATCGACAGCTCAAAATACCGCCTGAAGACCGGCAAGGATTTCATCCTCGACACCCTGCGCAGCAAGAACGATGCGCTCGCTGATTCACGGGATTTCCTTCTCCACCAGCTTAACAAGGCCGGCTTCAACGCTGTCAGTGAAGCGGACCTCGCGCGACAGGCCGGCCTGAGAAATGAAGACGCTCTCCAGCTGCTGGAATCACTGGTCGAGGAAAACCTCGCCTGCAGGACCAGCCGCGGTGGACAGCTCATCAGCGCAGCACAGCTGCAGGCCGCCAGGGAATCAGCCGTGAAGGTCGCCACCACCTATTTCGAGCAGAACCCGAGAAAAAGACTTCTTGAGAAGGCGGTCCTGCGCCAGAAGATCGACTGCAGCGATGTTTTCCTGCAGGAGCTGGTGGCCCGGATGGAAGCCGATGGCGAGGTCCAGAATGCCAAGACCGGCCACCTGAAATGGCGCGACCTCGGCCCCCGCCTCAGTGCCGGGGAAGAAAAAAACATCGAGGAGATCACCCGCGCCTGCCTCGAAGGAGGAGCCACCCCTCCTTCGCCGGGCGGCCTGGCCTCCGACCGCGGCTGGAATGCTGCAAAAACAACCGACCTCTTCGATCTCCTCGATGAAGAAGGCGTGCTGCAGAAAATAGCTGACGGAATCTATTTTCACCGGGAGGCGATTGAAGAGATCCGCCGAATCATGAGAGAGTACCTTGAAGAAAATGGACAGATCACCGCAGGAGATGCGAAAAACCTGATCGGCTCGACGCGAAAATACAGCATCCCGCTGCTCGAGCAGCTCGACCGCGAGGGATTCACGGTTCGAAAGGGCGACTACCGGGTTCTCAACAAGGAAGACTGAACAAGCATGAACAAACCTTCAATCCGGCACCTCCGGCGCAGCCTCTTCACCCTGCTGCTGGTGCTCTCCTCCACCCTGGCCTTCGGCCCCCGGGCCGCGCGCTGCGAAGACTGGCCCCACTGGCTGGGACCCCGCTACGACGGCAGCTCCGCCGAGAAGGGCTGGCTGAAGAAATGGCCGGAGAAGGGACCGCCGCGGCTCTGGGAACAGGACATCGGCAGCGGCTACAGCTCGATCACCACCTCCGGCGGGCGGCTGCTCCTCTTTCACCGGGTTGAAAACTCTCTCCATGTTGATTCCCTCGACCCAGGCACCGGCAAGCGCCAGTGGCGCTTCAGCTACCCCACCGACTACGAGGATCTCTACGGCTACGACTCCGGGCCGCGCTGCGCTCCAGCCGTCTACCAGGGAGCTGTCTACACCCTCGGGCCGAAGGGGCTGCTCCACTGCCTTGAGGTCGAGACCGGGAAGAAGCGCTGGATGATCGACATCAGGACGCGCTACTCGATCGGACCGAACTTCTTCGGCACCGGCGCCACCCCCCTGGTCACCGATGGAAAGATCTTCTGCAATCTCGGGAGCATCCGCTTCATCACCGAGGGCAAACGCGATGGCATGGACTTCGCCTTCGATGCGAAGACCGGCAAAGAGCTCTGGAAGACCGTCAGCGATGGCGGCTCCTACGCCTCGCCCAGCCTTGCCGAGATTGACGGCGCGAATCAATTGTTCATCTTCCACCGCGGCGGCCTCTCCTGCTACGACCCCGCCA
>CAZTRG010000003.1:0-5363 GCA_964615885.1 uncultured Planctomycetia bacterium
ACCAAGAAAAAAGTTCAGGTGACCGCGACTCATAATACCAACCCCGATGAAACCGAGATTTATTTTGCCGCTTGATTTTGCTGCCCAAGCACTGGAAGTAATGACATTTGGCGCGATTGCAGCTGAGGAGAGCACAGAACCCAGGAATTGACGTCTAGTAACATTCATAACATTGGCTAACATGCGAATTGGACGATCACAAACCACCCGTGTCAAGTCGGTTCCTTTTTGTGGATAATATCACTGAGCCTAGTAAAGCAACTAAGCAGGAAATGAATCCTTCCCCTACAGGCAAAGGATCGACAATTGATGATCCCCAAAAGCATGACTCCCAGGGTAACGAGCTTAGCCCCATTACGTCATTGGTTACAAGTGTCGAGGAGGGGACTCCGCAGATCCTCAGATTTAAGCCAGCTTAAACTAGAAAACCCAAAGGAAATTTAGCGCTTTATAAAGCGAATCGATCAATTACTTCAAAGCTCGACCAAACTGCTGCGCCTGGTCCGCAGAGATGGTCAGCGGACTGGTGGCATCCACATCTGTCCATGGACCGATCACGCTCGGTGCCGTCTGCAAAGTGCCATCAAAAGTAATCGTCACCGTCCCGTCACCGTTTTTAACCACACTGATTGTCGGTGGAGTACTGTCCTCAACCTCCACAACCCAGGGAGAAAGGTGTTCACCATCAATTGGCAAGTCACCATCGAACGGGAAGTCGTCATCGGCACGAATCCAGGTGATGGCCAGGTTGTCTCCTCCTCCACCTTCCTTGGTGATCGCCTCAATGAAGTAGGCCTTCCCAGCCTCCAACCTGGTCGGTGCAGACCCGTTGATCTGGCGTTCCGAGTCAACGTCCACAATCCACCGGTTTCGAGTCTGCTCAAACTCACGAACCCCGTTCCAGCTTGGCTCAATAGCAATCAACTGCTTGTTCGCCGGAGTCTCATCCGTCGAAAGGAACAATACGGAGGCATCATCCGCTGCAACGAAGAACTGGTACTCATCCGTCTCTGGAGGGTGAACAAACCCCAGCATATGGGTCGCGTAGTTGTCCCGCACATTGCCTGGTGGGTTAACGTTGATGTCACCACTCTGCGGCCACTCCGCATAGTCTGCCACACTCACGAAATCAGGTGAATTAGGCCATTTTGAATGGACCAGTAGGTCAGCCACCCTTGCACCACCAATGTCGTGAAACTCACGAACCGTCAGGCCATCCCCGCCATTTGCCGGCGGCTGAGTTCCAAGATGGTAAATATCCGCATCACCAGTGAACCCATCTGCAGGAACGTAGTTCACAAAGTGCTCGCCCGAGATTCCCGAATCATTCCACGGTGGCGCGTCAAAGTCCCACTCCGAGGGACGAGTCCACATAACGTTCATCCAGTCGCCTCCGCCGCCTTCCTTTAGAAGCGCCTCAAAGTAGTAGCGTTGCCCCTCTTCCAACTCGACCAGGCCCGACAGCCCGCCGTCGTCTAGCGTGAAACCGTTACAACAGCCGGTCTGCTCCGCGATCAGCTCCACGTTCTCCGGATCCTCGTCCATGCTAACCCACACCTGACCGTGGTCATCCGAACGCAACCAGAACCGGTACTCGCCATCCTCAGGCGCCACCAGCAATCCACTCGCGCGGGCACCGTAGTTACTGTTGGCATCATTGTGAAAGCCGGTCGCCCACCGTGTGTTCAGGAACGGTAGCAACTGCGAACTGTCTGGGTTGTCGGGATAACGCTCGTCATCGGTCAGAGCCTCCATCGGGTGCGCTCCACCGATGCCCCCCCAGTAATCCCACCAGAGATAACCAGTCACCTCAAGATAGGCCTGAATATTTACAGCCCCACTGAAGGCGTTCCCGGCCAAATCCTCAACGCCACTGACATTCACCGTATAGACCTTGCCTGGTGTCTGCTTGGCAGTGAACAGCGTCACCTTACGCCCCACCAACTCGGCCGAGTCAATGTCCAGACCGGCCACTCTGTAATTAGAAGCCTTTCCTGCACTTGCCTCCTCTATATCCTCATTAAACGTCAACGAGAGCGTCTCCATGAAACGGCTACCATCGGTTGAAACAACACTCGGCGGCGCCTTGTCACTGGTCACCGTCAAGGCCACCTCGTCGCTGTACTGGACACCATTGTAGACCACCACGGCCTGTACTTTGGCGCCGTCCAATTCATCGCTAACTTCTGAGATGGTAAAAACAGACCCCTGTCCCTTTAACTGGTCGTTGACTTTCCAAAAAATCAGGGCACCAGCATCCTCGTGGCTCAGTCCAACACTGAATTGTACATCCGTGTTTTTCTCAGCGGAAACAGCACTCGGCTGGGCGGTGATCTTCAGGTCCACCGCATTCGGGACTGCTGGAATCAACGGTGAAAGGTAATCACCTGAAATTGGCAGCGCACCAGGCTCAACATCTGTCGGGCCATCTTCAGGCATGCTCCATGCCACCGCAGCGTTGTCTCCTCCGCCGCCTTCCTTGATAACGAGCTCAATGAAGTACGCATTGCCCGCTTCCAGGAAGATCTCCGCCGAGGTCGTGTCCACTCGGTAATCCCGTACCGGCTGCCAACCACCCTGGCTGGCGATCATCACCGCATTGGCCGGTTCCGAGTCGGTCGACAACCACAACTGCGAGTTGTCATCGGTCGCCAGCGAAAAGATATACTCACCAGTCTCCGGCGGGTAAACATAACCCATTATAGTCCAACCGTAGTTGTTCATAATATCGGCCGCCGGTGGCACCTCAATGTCTCCACTATTGGGCCACTCAAAGTAGGTCGCAAGACCCTCGAAATCCGGTGAATCCGGGAACTTATCACTCGCAAAGAGCGGGGCAAGGGTGTTTCCACCTATCCCGTGATACTCGCGGACAGCGACCAAGCCCATGGGCTCGGTCGGAGGATCCCCCGCAGGGGTATAAACTTTTGGAAGATTGAATGACCACTCGGTGAAACGCTCAATCCCATTGGACTCGGTGTAGGCCACACTCGCAGTATGAACCCCTCCAGCAATCCCCACCAGGTCATGAGTCACCTTAACCACCCCGTCGGATTCCGACACCTTGGCATCCACAGCCTCACCGTCCACGATCAACTTGATGGAGTCCTTATTGACTGAAGTGACTGAGCCGTTAACGATCTTTACCTCAACAAAGGGATTTTTTTACATTTTATCACCCTCGGATGGACTGATGACGCTCACGAAGGCTCGGCCAGTGCTAGGGCGATCCGAGGTCGATACCTCGATTGGCACGCCACCCACTGCATAACACTGAATGGCACGCTCGTTGTCGGGATCACCGATCAAGATTTTCTCTCCATCGACAATGCTAAACACCTCGCAGTTCGCACCGCCACCGCCTTCCCACCAGGAAACGCGCAGCGGATAGTAGCCGTCTGCCTCAACCACCACCCTGAAGGTGGTATCCGCTGCTCCCCGACCACCATCAAATCGACCAAGGGACGGGGACAGCAAATCGCCAAAGTTCGGGCCAGTCGAAGCATCAAACCCGTCGTCAGAGTTAACCCCGAAATGGTAGGCGCCCTTTTCAAGGTATAGAATGGTCATGAACTCGGAAGCAATGCCGTCAGTGGAATCACCCCACCCTGGAATACCCGGGATTTCCCAATCATCGACAAAATTCCCAACTCCGTTGGCGTCCTGATCAAAGTTTACCACATCGGAGAGCATGTAGTAATAGGACCAACCCTCAAACGAATCGTAATCCGCCTCGTTCATGTAAGGCTCCCCGGTGTTTGGGTCGATGTATTCTCCACGAATTTGCTTCTCAGCATTGGCCCAGCTGTTCCCGTGCAGGCTACCTACTCCCTGTCCCGAGGAAATCTGAGTGGTATTAATAAGCCAACCGGGATTTTCCTTATCCACCTCGCTCTCATCGATTCGATACGACGCAGCGAACAGTCCAAAACTCGGCATAACCGCATTCCCTGTGACGACCACGGACTCGCCCCCCGACTTGACGGTGGCCTCCACAAAGACTTCTGAGCCTGATGCAAAGACGCCATCAGAAGAGTAAGCTGCAGTGCTTTCTTCATCACCCACCTCAAGGGTGACATCAACCACCTCACCGTTCAATTTGGCGATTACGCTATCCACGGAACCCATTATCGTAATCTGGAAACCGGTAGGGCTAATCGCGACAGAGGCCGGAATTAAAAACATGGAGGCAAGATACTCCCCCGAAATCGGCTCCGCACCCGGGCCAACCTCGAAGCCGTCATCCGACGGCAAACTCCAGGCAACAGCCGCGTTGTCCCCTCCGCCGCCTTCCTTGGTGATCAATTTAATATAGTAGGCTTGCCCCTCTTCGAGGAAAACGGGATCAGAAGTGGCTTCATCAGATATGGGCTGATAGTTACGCACGGTTTGCCAGCCTGTTTCCTGAGTGATCTGAATCGCATTGGCCGGATCATCGTCCGTCGAAAGCCACAATTGGTGGTGGTCGTCCGTGGCCGTGGAAAATATGTAGTCGCCGGTTTCCGGAGGAAAGACGTATCCCTCCATCACCCAGCCGTAGTTGTCCATGACATTGCCGGGAGGAGGTATCTCTATGTCCCCGGACTGAGGCCACTCGAAATAGGACGCAACCCCCTGCCAATCCGGGGCGCCTGGATACTTGGGATTGTCTAAGAGAAGGTTTATATCAGCACCCCCAATTCCATGGTATTCCTTCACCATGATAAAACCCTGTGGCTCTTTTGGGGCCTGTGCCTGTGCTTGCGTTTGAACCAGCAATAAGCCCAGGACGGTTGCCGGCGCCAAAGCACCCCAGTTAACTAGGCGCTGCCATGCTTTGACGATCCCATCGTAAATCGACTGGTTTTTCATAGGTTAAAAATTGAGAGAGCCTGTTTATATAATCCCTCAAAAAAGCATAGATCGCTGTTAATGAGGGTCAGACGAGAGAGCATCGAGACATTCACTCACCCCAAGAAACATCCGACGGCGCAGACGAATAGCAAGAAAACTAGCAAAGTCAAAGAAAACTGGATGCGATGAACCAGCTGCTTTTTGAGAATAATTTCTAGACACCAAGACCTCACCTCAGTTAACCGCTGGGCGCTGAAGTTTTTGACAAAAAACTGTCTTCTTTGCTTAAGCATCCTGTTTTGAATAAACTGCGGGTCTACAAGGCTGATGAACCGCCCGCTTCTCCAGAATTCCCGCCTCTTGATAGCGCTTCTGCTCGCGCAAGGGAGCGCCGCGGGTGTTCACGGGCAAAAGCCCGGCACGTTACTATGGAAGCTTCACCATCCTGTAGCCAGTTCCCCAGCAATTGGAACAGACGGCACAGTTTACATCGGTTCTTTTGGCGGCTGGGTTTCAACCACCATTAACAA
>CAZTRG010000004.1:0-17367 GCA_964615885.1 uncultured Planctomycetia bacterium
CTTGCACTTGCCCGCTGGCTGACAGCCCGCGACCACCCCCTCACCTCGAGAGTGATGGTTAACCGCCTGTGGCAGATGTGCTTTGGGCGCGGGCTGGTGAGAACGACGGAGGATTTCGGAAGCCAGGGAGAATCTCCGAGTCACCCGGACCTCCTCGACTGGCTGTCACTGCGGTTTATCGACAGCGGCTGGGATATCCGGGGGCTCATCAGGACCATGGTCACCTCCGCAACCTACCGCCAGGACTCACACTGCTCCTCCGAGCTGTTCGAAAAAGATCCCGAGAATTCCCTGCTGGCCAGGGGACCGCGCTACAGGCTCCCCGCCGAGGTCATCAGGGACAACGCCCTGGCAGCCAGTGGGCTCCTGGTCCGAAAGGTTGGCGGCGCCCCGGTCCGCCCCTACGAGGTAACCGTCTCCTTCAAGCCACTGAAACGCGACAAGGGCGAGGGGCTCTACCGCCGCAGCCTCTACACCTTCTGGAAACGCACAGCCCCGGCCCCGGTGATGATGTCACTGGATGCCTCCAAGCGCGAGGTGTGCTCGGTCCGCCGGGAAAGAACCGCATCCCCACTGCAGGCCCTCGTGCTCATGAACGATCCGCAGCTGGTTGAGGCAGCAAGGATCCTCGGCCAGAGGCTCCTGAAAAAACATGGCGACAACTCCACCGCGATGCTGGCGGAGATGTTCCGAACCCTGACGGGCAGGCAGGCCCTGGAAACTGAAAAGGAAATCCTGGAGCGGCTGCACAAGGAGCAGCTCAAATTCTTCGGTGAGAATCCTGCAAACGCGAAGGCCTTTCTCAATACTGGAGACACCACTGCTGATAAGAACCTCGCACCGGCCAGGCTCGCAGCCATCGGGGCCGTAGCAAATGTGCTCCTGAACTTCGACGAAGCTGTTATGAAAAGGTAATATGACACCATGAAACCTGGCACCTGTACGGGCTACGAATCTTTACTCGGCATGGACAGACGGCGTTTTCTCGAACGCTTCGGTATGGGACTCGGCTCCATCGCCCTGACCGACCTGCTGCGTGCCAATGAGAAATCCCCCACCGGGGGAGTTCTGCCCGCCACCCACTTTCCCGCCAGGGCCAAACGAATCATCTACCTCTTCCAGAGCGGCGGCCCATCGCAGATGGATCTCTTCGATCACAAGCCGATGCTCAAAAAAATGCAGGGCAAGGAGCTGCCGGATGAGATCCGCAAGGGCCAGCGCCTGACCGCGATGAGCGGCAACCAGGCGAGCCTGCCGCTGGCCGCAAGCCCCTTCAAGTTTTCCCGGCACGGAGAGAACGGGACCTGGATGAGCGAGCTGCTTCCCCATACATCGAAGATCGCCAACGAGATCTGTGTGGTGCGAAGCATGTACACCGCGGCCATCAACCATGGCCCCGGCGTCACCTTCCTGCAGACGGGCTCACAATTCCCGGGACGGCCGAGCATAGGAGCCTGGCTGAGCTATGGGCTGGGAACAGAGAACGCCGAGCTGCCCTCCTTTGTCGTCCTGGTGACGAAGAACAAGGGCGGCCAGCCGCTCCTTACCCGGCTGTGGGGAAGCGGCTTCCTCGCATCCCGCTACCAGGGCGTCCGCTTCCGCTCCGGCGGAGACCCGGTTCTCTATCTCAACAATCCCTCCGGTATCGACAAGGCCAACCGGCGCCGGATGCTTGACCGCCTGAGAGACCTTCACCTGGCCGGGCTCAGGAACAATTCCGACCCTGCCATCGAAGAGCGAATTGCCCAGTACGAGATGGCTTTCAAGATGCAGACCTCGATCCCGGAGGTGACGGATCTCTCGGCGGAGCCCGACTATATCTACAAGGAATACGGCGAAGAATCCCGCAAGCCTGGAACCTTCGCAGCAAATTGCCTCATGGCCCGCAGGCTTGCTGAGCGGGGTGTCCGCTTCATCCAGCTCTACCACCCCGGGTGGGACCAGCACGGCGGGCTCCCCAAAGGGCTGGCAGGGCAGTGCAAAGAAACAGACAAGGCCTCCGCAGCCCTGGTGATGGACCTCAAGCGCAGGGGACTCCTCGAAGACACCCTGGTGATCTGGGGAGGAGAATTTGGACGGACCAACTACTGCCAGGGAAAGCTCTCAGGCAACTTCGGCCGCGACCATCATCCCAGGTGCTTCTCCCTGTGGATGGCAGGCGGAGGAGTCCGGGCCGGAACCAGCTACGGTGAGACCGACCCCCTCTGCTACAACATTGCCTCCGACCCCGTTCATGTTCATGACTTCCATGCAACCATCCTGAACCTGCTGGGGATCGACCACGAGAAGATGACCTTCAAATACCAGGGACGAAACTTCCGGCTTACCGATGTCCACGGAAAGGTCATCAAGGGAATCCTTGCCTGAGACCGGGGGATGCCCCCCTTCTCCCCGGTGGAACCGAAGCCCCCGGCGGGATAACCTATAGAGCAGACAGGATTCAAAACCAGGCGAAACGACAACCCCAGGAGTTAAGAAGATGCCTCGGTACGCGACAATCATTTCAATGCTGGTTCTTGCCGGCCTCTGCGCCGGCTGCGTAAATTCGCTGTCGAGAAAAACACCCATGCTTGAACTGCATACCCGCTCGATGGAGCTCGAACCCGGAACTGAAAAAGAAGCCGGGAAGTACCGGCCTGTCTCCAAGACTGTTTACTGGGCGCCGGAAAAAACGGCCCTGGTAATCTGTGACATGTGGGACCGCCACTGGTGCAAGGGTGCAGAGGAACGCGTGGGAGAAATGGCCCCGGCAATGAACAGCCTGGTGGACACTGCCCGGAAACTTGGAGTACAGATCATCCACGCCCCGAGTACCTGCGTGGATTTCTACAAGGACACGCCCCAGAGGAAACGGGCTATCGAGGCCGCCTATGTCAAGGCACCTGTCGAGCTCGCCACGAAGGAGCGCTGGGGAACCGCCTGGTGCTGGCCGCAGGACGAGCGGGAACCCGCCATGCCGATCGATGATTCCGACATGGGTTGTGACTGTAAGGAGAAGTGCAAAATTGTTCCGCCCTGGACCCGCCAGATCAAGACCCTCGATATCCGCGAGCAGGATGCGATCACCGACAATGGCCAGGAGATCTACAACCTGCTGGCAGAAGGCGGCATCGACAACGTGATCCTGATGGGAGTCCATCTCAACATGTGCGTTCTCGGGCGCCCCTTCGCCATCCGGCAGATGGTCAACGTTGGAAAGAATGTCCTGCTCATCCGGGACATGACCGACACGATGTACAATTCCGAAAAGAAGCCCTTCGTCAACCATTTCCGTGGCACCGACCTGGTCGTAGAGCATGTCGAAAAATACTGGTGCCCAAGCATCGAGAGTACCGACTTTACAGGTAAGCCTCCTTTCCGCTTCCGCGAAGACCCACTGAATCAAAAATAACAGGCCGGTCTCTCTTCTCTGCACGGCCCGGCAGGCGACTCATCAAATGAATGAACCGAACACCCCGGTTATCAAGGATCTCGTGCTGATCGGTGGCGGGCACAGCCATATCGCGGTCCTCAAGATGTTCGGCATGAAACCGGTTCCAGGGATCCGCCTGACCCTGCTGACGCGCGACATTCACACGCCCTACTCCGGAATGCTCCCGGGCCTGGTTGCCGGGCATTACGATTTCGACGAGGCCCATATCGACCTCGGACCACTTTCCAATTTTGCCGGAGCCCGCCTCTACCATGATTCTGCTGTGGGCCTCGACCTCGAGAACAGGAAGATCATCTGTGCAAACCGGCCCGATGTCCCCTACGACATTCTGTCGATCAATATCGGCTCGACTCCACGGGTAATGAATATCAGCGGCGCTGAAAACAGGGTCGTCCCCGTCAAGCCGATCAGCAACTTTGTCAGTCGCTGGAACGACCTGAAACGCAGGGTGCTCGAGGCCGACCATCGCCTGAAAATTGCTGCGGTAGGCGCAGGAGCCGGAGGGGTGGAGCTCATCCTTGCCATTCAATACGCCCTCAACCGCCTGCTCCTCGATGAGAACAAGAGCGAGCTGGAACCGGAATTCCATCTCTTCAATTCAGAAGCGGAAATCCTGCCCACCCACAATCAGAAGGTCCGCCAGTATTTCTCCAGCGTCCTTGAGGAAAGAAACATCCAGGTCCACCAGGAGAGCCGGGTCGAGTCCGTGCAGGACAAGGGCATCACCACCGACAAGGGCACCGAGGTGGCCGTCGATGAGATCCTCTGGGTTACCGATGCGGCCGCACCAGGCTGGCTTGGCGAGGCCGGGCTGGAGGTCGACAAAAACGGTTTTATAAAGGTCGAGGACAGCCTGCGCTCGGTTTCCCACAAAGAGGTGTTCGCAGCCGGCGATGTCGCAGCCGTGGTTAAACATCCCCGGCCCAAGTCAGGAGTCTTTGCAGTTCGCCAGGGCATGCCGCTGGCGGCCAACCTGAGGAGAGCCCTGCTCTCACGGGACCTGAAGCCCTTCAGTCCCCAGCATACCTTTCTCAGCCTGATCACCACGGGTGACAAGCGGGCGGTTGCCTCCAAGGGTAAATGGTGCCTGAAAGGGCGCCTGATGTGGTTGTTAAAGAACTGGATCGACCGCCGCTTCATGAAAAAATACAACTCCCTGCCGGCCATGAAGCACCAGGAGAGGCTCAAGCTCCCCAGCGGGCTCGCCTCGGAAGAAGCCCTCAAGGAGCTCTCCGCCGTGGCCATGCGCTGTGGCGGTTGCGGTGCCAAGGTCGGGGCTAATGTGCTCTCCCGGGTCATTGGAAGGCTCTCGCCGCTGCAGCGAAAGGATGTCCTCATTGGTCTCGACGCGCCTGACGATGCTGCCGTTACCAGGACACCGGCCGGCAAGGTGGTGGTACAGACCATCGATTCCTTTCGTGCCATCGTCAAGGACCCCTTTGTCTTCGGTAAGATTGCAGCCAACCACAGCCTCGGTGACATCTTTGCCATGGGAGCTGAAGCGCAGTCGGCGCTGGCAGTCGTCACGATTCCATTCGGTCCCGAAGAGAAGGTGGAGGACCTCCTTGAACAGATGCTCCGCGGCTCCCTGGAGGTCTTCGATGAGAGTGGGACGTCGCTCGTAGGAGGACACACCAGCGAAGGCAGCGAGCTCTCCCTCGGCTTCGCCATCAACGGGCTCATCGACCAGAAAAAGATCCTGCGCAAAAAGGGAATGCGCAAGGGGAACCGCCTCGTGCTCACCAAGGGCATCGGCACGGGAGCTCTCTTTGCGGCCGATATGCGCCTGGCGGCAAAGGGCCGCTGGATCCAGAACGCCATCTCCTCCATGCTCCAATCCAACCTTGCAGCCGCAGCCTGTCTGCATGAATACGGCGCCACCGCCTGTACCGATGTAACGGGATTCGGCCTTCTCGGGCACCTCGTTGAGATGACGAAAGCTTCCGGAGTTGACGCGAGGCTGCGACTCGACAGTATTCCAATGCTCGATGGCGCGCTTGAAACCGTCTCCCGCGGAATCGTCAGCACCCTGCAACCACAGAACCTTCGCCTCCGGAGAGCCATCGTCAATTTTGAAGAGGTCGCCAGCGATTCCCGCTACCCGCTGATCTTTGACCCCCAGACCTCCGGCGGCCTGCTGGCAAGCCTCCCTGCCCGCAAAGCCGACCATTGCGTCGACAGGCTCCACGAGCTCGGCTACCAGGCCTCCGCGATTATCGGCGAGGTCAGCTCCAAAGGTGAGCTCATCGAGTCCATCCATGTCGAAACCGGTAAGTAATACCCGGCTTCTCACAGAGCGCCCAATCTGTTTTCTTTTGACAGGACCTGCCGGGAAAGCAGAAAATCACCCTTCTTCTGCTTTCTTCGCAAGTTTTACCGCAGGGTACATTTAAGTGGTTTCCAGGCAGCTGCATACAGGCCGGCACCCCGGCCCTGGTTCAAGATACCGGTTTCCTCTCTGGGTGGTTCTTGCCGCCCTGTGGGCGGGCCCATCCCTGGGTGCCCAGGATGTATTCGACGAGGCCGCAGGGGAGAAGCTACTGCTTGTTCCGCTTTCAGGCGAATTGGAGCAGAAAACAGTTACAGCCACCATTTCCAGCATCACCGCCCAGCTTGAACGCGAACCGGCCATCGCATGGATTGTCTTTGAAATTAACAGCAGCGGGGGAAGCCACGAGGCAGGCCTCGTCCTGGGAAATTTCATCTTTGAAGAGCTGCGGGGAAAAACCTCGGTCGCCTATATCCCTGCCGGGGCAAAGGCAACGGGTGCAGCGGTGATACCCACCCTGGCCTGCAGGGAAATCGCCATGGGGCCGGAAGCTGTACTGGGAGGCGGAACAGGAAACCGGCTGGATGAAGATCTGGAAAAAAAAGCCAAGAGAACAATTGAGCGCTACAGCGAAAGAAGAAATCGCTCACAGCTGCTTGCCGGCCTGACGATCACCGGGGCAGCGGAAGCAGTCTATTCCCTGCGCAGAAAGAATCGCGGCCTGAAATCTCCCTATGTCTTCTGGTCGCAGACCCGGCTCAACAACGCCGACATTGCTGTCCGCAAGAACGACTACCACGAACCGGAACGGATTCTTCAAAGGGACGAGCTGGTGAACCTGGACCTCGACACCGCCTTCGATTACGGCTGGGTCCGCTATCCCCCGATCGAAGCCGGGGAAGACTACACCAACCTGCTGCTGGGAATGAACCTGAACCTGCCGGGAGAATCGGTCATTATTCTCGGCAAGGGTGCGCTGGTAAGAGTCCCGCTGAGCGTCCAGGGCCTGGTTGATTTTCTCAACCACCCCCTGGTGCGCTTCCTGCTTGTGCTGGGAACCATCCTGGGTTTCATGATCGAGCTGCAAATGTTTGGAACCATGATTCCCGGCTTCATCGGCATCCTCTGTTTCTGCCTGCTGGTCGGAGGCGGATTGTTTCCCGCAAGCGGGGCCCTGGAGCCGACAACCACCTGGTTTGAAATTGTTCTTTTCATTGTCGGGATAGGACTCATCTCCGTCGAGATCCTGCTGGTTCCCGGAGTCGCTGTCTTTGCGATAATAGGAAGCCTCCTGTGCTTCGGAAGCCTCGTTATGGCCGTGGTACCAAGTACCTCCCTGCCCGGTGGCGAGCAACTGGAATTCAGGGATGCCATCCTGCTGATCACAGCCGGTGTCGGCTCCTCGATGATCGCATTCTTCGCCCTTATGAGGTTCATTCCCAGCAAGCTCACCGGCGGCATCGTGACAACCAGTGCCATCAAGGGGGTTCCTGATGCGGACTCCCGGGAGGAATCAAAACAGAAAAATGCCCACCTGGTGGGGAAATCAGGGAGGTGCATAACTCCCCTGCGCCCGGCAGGCACCATCGAGATCGATGACGGCGAACGCCTGGATGTCGTCGCTGTTGGAGAATTTATCGAAAAAGGCGAAACGGTCACTATCGCTGAGTGCTCCTCTACCCGTATTGTCGTTTCACGTACAGAGACAAGCGACTAAAGAGAAGAAAATCCATGGACGCAATCATCAATGATTCTTTCTTCTCCTTCGTCCTCATCGGGATCGGGATGGCGCTGATCTTCCTGGAGGTTTTCATTCCCTCGGGAGGAATTATAGGGGTCATTGCTATCTTCCTGATGGGACTCGGAGTCTTCGGGTTTTTTCACCAGGACAACCCCCTGGCCGGGCTGGTATCTGCGGCAGGATCCCTTGTTTTTGTGATCAGCATGTTCTTATATATGATCCGGCGAGTCAGCCTGAAGAGAGTGCAGGACCCTGAATCCTACACCTCGATCGACAGGGGTATTGCCGAGGTCGAAGGAAAATCTGGTGTGACAAAATCAGTCCTCCGGCCGGCAGGGGTGGCCTTGATCAATGGCAGAAGAATTGATGTGGTCGCCGTGGGCGGTTTTATCGAAAAAGACAGACCAATTAAGGTAGTAGAAACGAGCGGAAACCGGGTAGTCGTCAAAGAGCTTCCGGAAACCGGGAACAATCCACAGGAGACAGGATAATGACAGATAAGTTCTGGATGATCAGCGGCCTGCTAGGCCAGGCAGGCGATATAGATTGGAAGGTCTGGGCCCCGGTAGGACTCATCGGGCTGATTGGCCTCTTTATGCTTTTCTTCTTCATCAAGTTCGGATCACTCTGGCTGCAGGCAAAAGCCTCCGGATGCCCTGTCTCGATTGGCAGTTTCATTGGTATGTTTCTCAGGAAGATCAACTCCAGGTTGATCATCGATGTCCTGGTCATGGCTCACAAGGCCGGCATCCCGGTTACGATCGACAAGCTCCAGGCCCACGTGCTTGCACGGGGCAATGTAACCGCAACGGTACGAGCCCTGGTGGCGGCCGACAGGGCCAATATCGACCTCACCTTTGAGCGAGCAGCTGCGATTGACCTCGCCGGCCGGGATGTCCTCGATGCTGTCCGCACCAGTGTCCACCCCAAGGTGATTGACTGCCCCAGCCAGGAAGCCGGCAAGCCAACGGTCGATGCCGTAGCCATGAATGGAATCCAGCTGCGCTGTAAAGCCAGGGTTACCGTCCGGACCAATATTGAGAGGCTCGTCGGGGGTGCGACAGAGGAGACTGTCATCGCCAGGGTCGGCGAAGGAATCGTCTCTGGAATCGGACAGGCCGAGAGCCACAAAGAGGTCCTTGCCAATCCACGAAAAATCTCTGAAGAGGTGCTCAACACCGGCCTCGATGCAGGGACCGCCTACGAAATTGTGTCGATCGACATCGCTGATATCGATGTAGGCGAAAACATTGGAGCGGTGCTGATGGCCAACCAGGCTGAGGCTGAGAAACGCCGGGCGCAGGCCGAAGCCGAAGCCCAGCGGGCACGCGCAGTTGCCCGCGCCCAGGAAATGGAAGCGCTCGGTAAGGAGAACCAGGCCAAGGTCATCCTTGCAGAAGCGGAAATCCCCAAGGCGATCGCTGGAGCTTTCACGAAAGGCAATCTCGGGGTCATGGATTATTATTCCCTGCGCAACCTGCAGGCCGACACCGAGATGAGAAACAGTCTCTCAGGAGACGATGATACCGAGCTTCCCAACGCAGAGGGAGAAACCCGCTGATGGATGAGAAGCTTCCCTGGCAACAGATCATCATTCTCCTGCTGATCTTCGGTGGCAGCATCCTGAAGTTTATTTTTCAGAACCGGGGACAGGAGGAAAACCAGCAGGGGCCGGCCGGACGCCCTCCCGGAGTGAAGAGCCCTGCGCTCGAAATCCTTGAAAAGATTCGTGAACAGAACGAGTCTGTCGTGGCGCGAGAGGCCAAGGCAAGCGCCCGTCCCTCTGAACGGGACCTCGATCATGAAGATGCCTATTACGGAGATGATGAACTTGAGGGTGTCTCCGGGCTTCAATCCACAGCGGTCCCCGCCAGCAGAGAAGCACCCCCGGCTCCAGCTCCAGGGCACCGGGAAGAGAACGTGCTTGCCCCAAGGAGCCAACAATCGACGCAGAAGAAACGGCGCTCCGGAGACAGGATCCCGGGAACCATTCGTACTCCCCGGGAGGCGATCCTCCAGCCCCACAGCACTGACCTGCAAACGGGCGTCGCGACCCCCAGGACCTCCGATGAAGAGGTTCGTAAGCAGGATCTCGGCATTGGAGACAACCTGGCCATCCACACCAGTACACGTTCCAAGGTGCGCCAGGGAGCAGGAACTTTACGACTTCCCGAATCACTGGGAGGGGGACAAATGAGCCTGCGTGATGCCATCATTGGACAGCTCATCCTCGGGCCCCCGAAGGCTCTTGAAAAACGAAGCAGGAGCCAGCCGGGCCGGATTCAATTCCCCTGAATCCTGGTTCCCTGCAGGGTCTTTTTCCCGCCGAGCTCAGCCCAGGATCGCATCCAGCTTCGCGATGACCTGGTCGACGGTGATCGAGGCCATTGCCGCAGCCCCTCTTACCCGGGTCCCCCACCGGACATCAGCAAGCTCTGCACCTCGCGCCTCCTTCAGCGCCTGGGGGTAATTGTTCACCGTGTGGTCGAGGCTCAGGTAGGGGCCGGAGCGCAGCGGGTTGCTTGCGGCGTAAAGGCCGATCACCGGGGTACCGACCGTCGTACCCATATGAGCCGGGCCTGTGTCGGGAGCTACCAGGACACTGGCACGGTCGATCACCGCCAGCAGCTCCTTGAGACTGGTTTTTCCCACCAGGTTCAGGAGCCTGCTGCCGGCGGCTTTTTCTATGGCCCCGGCAAGCCGTGCCTCTGCTGCCGATGGCCCGCCGGTCAAGACGACAGCCGCCGAGTGTTTTTCTGCCGAGTAGTCTGCCAGGGCCGCGTATTTCTCGACGCTCCAGTTGCGAATCGGCTTGCTGGCCGAGGGGTTGATCGCGACCACCCTGCTGCCGGCCTCGAAACTCGATGCGGCAAACTCTCTCGCCGCCGGAGGGATCGGCAGGTCCCACTCAAGCTCCTTCTCCTCGAGCCCCAGGGCTGCGGTAAACTCGAAAAAGCTGTCGAGCACGTGCTGGCGTTCTACTGCACGGATCCTGTGATTGGTAAAGAAACGCTGTCCATCCCTGGCCCTCGCCCTGTCGTAGCCAAGCCGGACCGTGGCCTTGACGAAGAGACTCACGATGCTGGCACGCAGGGCGACCTGCATATTCAACAGGACATCGAAACTCCGCCCCGCGAGAGCCCGCCTCAGCTCGCCCAGGGCTCCGAAACGCCGGCTCTTGTCATAGACAATGAACTCGACCCCCTCGATATCCCCCAGGAGGGTGGCCTCCAGCTTGCCGATGATCCAGGTGATCCCGGTTCCGGGCCAGTGTTTCTGGATCGTTCTGACCATTGGCACCACGTGGGTGCAATCCCCGATAGCTGAAAGCCGCAGGATACAAATGGATTTGGGTGGTTGAGCCAGCGGCAGAGATGGTTTCATACCTCTCAATAAAGGCCCTTCAGGGAAAAAAGCAATACCCCTGCTGATGGGCACTCCGCAGAAAACAGGCAAACCGGTACCGGAAGTGAACGCCATCGAAGAAAAAGAGCTGCAGAAAGGCCGCCAAGGGATCCTCTACGATGGATCTCTCGGGGATATCGACCCGGATAGCTGGCCCGACCTCTTCGAACCGGCCTTCCTCGAAAAGAAGGGCCTGGCGGGCTCAATAGCCGCGGGCAGGGGACAGGTTTATTTTTTCTCCCATGGCTCCCTGAAGCTGGTTCTTCGCCACTACCGGCGAGGTGGCCTGCTGGGAAAAGTCATCGCCGACTCTTATCTCGGTCTCTCAGCCGGGGGAAGCCGCCCCTTCAGGGAATGGCGGCTCCTGCGAAAACTTTATGAACTGAACCTGCCGGTACCCCGGCCGGCCGCCGCCCGCATCACCAGGGGGCCCGGGTTCTACCGCGGCGACCTGCTGACCCACGAGCTTGAGAATGCGTCCGCCTTAAGCACCCTGCTGCAGGAAGAGCCACTTGCAGAAGATGCCTGGCAGGACGTGGGCAGGACGATTCGGCTTTTTCACGACCAGGGAGTTTCCCACAGCGACCTGAACGCAGCCAACATCCTGCTTCGTGACCGGGAGGTGTTCCTGCTCGACTTCGACAAGGGAAGCATCCGGCCGGATGGAGGCTGGAAAGCCGACCAGCTCCAAAGACTTGAACGGTCCCTTGAAAAATGGCTGCGCCAGGCCGGCACCTTCCATTTCTCTCTTCCGGATTGGGAAGCCCTGCTTGCCGGCTATCAAGCCGGCAGCTAGACTGCTCAATCTTTGAAGCAGATAATCTTCCCATCTACGGTCGAGAGGAAGAGACGCCCATTGGCCGCAGCAAGCCCGTCCCAGGCCGGCAGGGTCTCGAGCCGGATCTCCGAAAGTTTTTTCCCGGTCGTCGCATCAGCAACCCAGAGAATCCCCCCCTGCTCTCCGAGCAGGGCCTCGTTCTGCTTCAGGAGCTCCTCCGCCACCTTCGGGTCCTTGGCCATGATCTTCTTGAAGGTCTCTTCCTCGTCGATGAGGTCCGGTGGTCCTGCAACAAAGAGGGTGTTGCCTGCCAGCGCCATAGCCCGCGCATAGAGGGGAACATCCGACTCCCACTTTCTCTTCACAAAGGATCCGGGCCCAGACGGTTTCTTGCCGCCGCCCTTGCCGCCGGTGAACTTCATCCCCTTCTTGACCTTACCAGCAGCAGCGGTTGCTCCGGAGACGGCCCCGTTGTTGCCCTTGCCGGAGCCATCTGCGGCTTTACCATCATCAAAAGACAGCGAGAGTACCAGTGCAGGATCGGGAGTGGGCCCACCAGCCGAATAGCGGGCAGCCACCTCCTTGTCGCTCAATGCACGGAAACAGACCCTGACCTCGTCAATGACTCCCTTGAAACCAAGCGGGCTCTGATAATTGCCCACCGGGCTCACTGCGTCGGCGCCGATCTCGGTTGCCTGGACGGGGTCTCCGGTCAGCAGGCCGGAAGCCTTCGCCGTCGCCGCCAGCTTGCCGTTGACATAGAGCTTGAGCTTCCTGTCATCGGAGAGAACACCAGCGAGATGCACCCACTTCCTGGTTGCCTTCGCCGGAGCGCTAACCGTTGAGAGCGTATCCCCCGCCCTTACGCAGAACTGGGGTCTTCCCTTCTGGAAAAGCAGCGCATAGCCCTGGGCAGGACCGCCGCGGGCGATCACAACACCGTTGGGCGATGTAGAATTAGCCCAGGCCTCAACCGTAATCGACTTCCCGGTGGGGTCGAGACTTTTGCTGCGAGGAACCTGGATCATTGCCGAGCTGCCACTGCGACGGGCGGCCTTGTTGAAGAGACTCGAGCTCTTGTCACTGAGCGCCTCCGGGGGCGGCTCCTTGCTGGTAGCGAAGAGCTGGTGCTCGAGCGTCGTCGTCCACTTCAGGTATTGCGGCTTGCGGCCGAAACCGTAGACATCCTTGCCATCGGAGACCAGGAGCCGGCCGGAGGGAGCGTACTTACCTGCCTGGTAGTAGCCATTGTGCCCACCAGCGAAGCTGCGCCCGTACACCCAGTAGGCACGGTGAAAATAGGTCTCATCGAGATACCCCATGGGCGCAAAGAGGTGGGTGGTGCTGCCACTCTGGACCGCTCCCTGTTTTGCCGCATCCCCTGAGTGAGGCCCGATCCCGATACGATTGCCCTTGGTATCGAACTGCTGCGAGCGCATGTAGATATACTGGCCATCACTTGAGAGGATGTCCGCGAGCCCGGTCGACATCTGCAGGGTCTGCAGCCTGTCCTGGAGATCCGAACCGGTTTCGGGGTCGCGATCATCGATGAGTGTTTCCTTCACCAGCTTACCGCTGAGATCCAGCTGGATAAAACGCAGGCCACCGTCGAGAAAATTAGAACGTCCGGCAACACAATAGACCGAGTCATCCTTGATGAGCACACTGCCGTGAACCGGCCAGACTGACTCCAGCTGTTCAAAGGACATCAGGCGGTCATCACGCGGTGCCCCACGGAAGCGCCAGGCAAGCACCCCATCGTCTGCCCTCAGGCAATAGATCCAGCCATCGGCTGAACCGAAGAGCACACGCCCACGGTGAATCGTGGGCGGGGAATCAACCCGGCCGCCGGCATTGAAGGTCCAGAGAGCCTTGCCCGTCCCTTCATCGAGAGCATGGACGGTGTGCTGGTTGACCCGGGCAAGAAAAACCTTTCCTGCCGCTATGACAGGAGGTGTCAACTTGCCGCCAAGCTTCAACTCCCAGGCTGGTTTAACCTCTGCACCAACAAGGGTCTTCGAATAGCCCGTTCGCGTAGCGTTGCCCCTGTAGGTGGGCCAGTCGCCGGGACTCGGCACTCCCTCAGCCACCTTGCCCCAGGCCGGCCCTCGCTCAAAACGCTGGGCCACCGGGATCTCCCTGGCAACCCTCCTTGTTTTTGACCGTGGAGCCAGGGCGTTGATCCCGTAGAGCTTTGCCTCGGGGTAGCAGGCGCAATTGTGCGGCGGAGCGTAGGTGAGTCCGTTGCACGGCATGATGCCGTAGAGACAGCCGCCACGAACCCAGTGATGGATATCCCAGTCCTTCTTTTTGAAATCGACGAATTCAATACCGGTTCGCGAGGTCAAGAGGAAGTTGTCGGTCGCCTTGGCGACGTAGCAGCGATGGTGAAACCAGTAGGTCTTGACGGTAGGCGAAAATTCGACCTTCACCTCCCCTGTCTTCAGGTCACGCCCTGTAAACTTTCCGGAATCCCGCCCGGAGGTCGTCGGGGCAGACCAGACCTTGCCATCGATCACCAGCAGGTCCTCTGGAGACTGGTAGCCGCCGCGGGCATGGGGTGCAATCCAGAGCTGCTTCCCGGAGCCCCCATCGAAAGCTCTCATCTCACGGTTACCTCCGGCAAAAATAACCACCCCATCCTCTACGACAAGCTTCGGACCGAAGTTAAAGCTGCCGTTCTTGCCCCGGCCGGCCGGCTCCGACTCCCATCTCTTTTCACCCGTCTTCCTGTCGAGGGAAACGACATTCTGTCCATCGTGAAAATAGATTCCGCCCGCATCAGCCGACAGTGTCAGCGGGGCCACGCTCGTTGCCCGCTGCCAGAGCTTCTTCCCCGAGGCGGCATCATAGCCGACAATGCGCCGCGGCTTCCTGTTCCAGACGAACTCGGTAAGAACCCGCCGCTGGTCACCAACGTTGAATTTCGGCACATAGCCGGCCAGCTGCGTCAGCTCGTCATTGGCAAGCACCACGACCAGGCCATCGGAGACGATGACCTCCTCGGTAGCCCCGGAATCTTTATAGACACGGATCGTCTTCCCGGTCACCGCATCGATCTCCTCCAGCGGAGCTACGAGGCCGCGGGTGACGTAGATCCTGTCTCCGATAGCCACCAGGCGGCGGGCCAGCTGGGTAGGACCACTCTTGAGAGGCCAGAGATGGTGATGCCATTTTCCGATCTGGCGCTTCCACAGGATCACCCCGTTAAAGGCGTCCCGGGCAATGAGCTTCCAGTTCGAGGGCGTCTGGATCGTCGTCCTGGACCCTTCATCCATGATGTAGATGAAGCGGCCGTTAGCTGATACCAGTGCGCTCAGGCTGGCCATGCGGTCATGATGACGCGACCAGCGCGGGCTGCCGACCCACTGCAGATGCTCGGGAGGACCGACGACCGTATCATGGGCAACCGCGTTGCCGCCGGGGCCGTGCATGAAATGCGTCCAGTCATCGATATTCCCGGGGCGGGGTTTAACGGTTTTCTTCCATTCTCCTCCCGCCTTTGTATAGAGAACACCGCGGGGCACAAGGACCCTCAGGGCCTCCTCCAGGCTGATTCCGTCAAGATCCTCGGCCACGAGCAGATTGACGAGATTATCGATATAGGGCAGGCGCTTGCCGTCAAGCCGGTCCACAGAGACATCTCCATAAATCCCGAGGGACTGGATGTAACTCCTGGAGGCAGCAACCTTTTCTCCATCCCGGTCGAGCCCGTGCACCTGGTAACCAGGACCTTTGCGAAGCGCAGCCGTCAGCTTCCCATCTGCACTTCCGAGGTGAACAATCAGCCCCCCATGGACACCGGCTGCCTCAATGATCGAGCCGGCATCGGCGGCCTCATCTCCCCGCAGCGAAGCAGAAAGAAACAGGGGAGCAAGAGCAAGCAGGGAAAACGCTGCGCGCTTGCAGCAAAGAAAGGAAGCGGCGAACATCGGATACTCCATGAGAATTTAAGACATTTCGGGAACAGACCCGGAACCCGGCAGCCGGGTCCTTTGCACTCACTAAAGTAGCAGCAAAACTGCCCAAGAGGTAAGGTTTCCCACCCCTTGATTGATGACCTCCATGTGCAGGTGTAGGGTATCTGGATACCCGGCCATTCCAGCCGGACACTTAACGAGAAATAAACAGGTAACAGGAGAGGCAGCTATCATGAACCGGATCACCAGGCTCACATTCGCCCTGGCACTTGCAGCCGGGCTGGCTTCAGTCCCGGCCCTTGCCGAGTCCCCGAAGCAACCCAATGTCATCCTCATCTTTATCGATGACATGGGTTATGGAGATGTGGGCTTCAACGGCGCCAAGGGACCGAAGACACCAAACCTCGACAAGATGGGAACCGAGGGAATGATCTTCGACGACTTCTACTCCGGCTGCGCTGTCTGCTCCGGCTCCCGGACCGCGCTCCTGACCGGCTGCCATTACCAGCGCCTCAGCATGAACGCCGTGCTCTTCCCCAACAGCAGCAAGGGCCTGAACCCCGAGGAGGTCACCATTGCCGATATGCTCAAGGGCGCGGGCTACCGAACTGCCTGCATCGGAAAATGGCACCTCGGCCATCTGCCGCCCTGCCTGCCAACCTACCAGGGTTTTGAATACTACTACGGGGTTCCCTACTCCAACGATATGTGGATCGACCCGGCCAACAAGCTCTCCGATGACATCGTGATCCGCAGCGGGCTGACCCGGGCGGATCTCGAAAAAGGCCACAAGAAGCGCAACTGGGTGCCTCTCTTTCGTGGCGAGGAGGTCATCGAATACCCCGCCGACCAGACCACCCTCACCAAGCGCTATACCGAGGAGGCCATTCGCTTCATCAATGCGGACAAGGACAAGCCCTTCTTCCTCTACCTGCCGCACACGATGGTGCACCTGCCACTGGCGGTCTCCAAGGCCTTCGCCGGGCGCAGCGGGAGAATCTTCTGGGATGCGAGCGAGGAGGTTTACTGGTCGGTAGGAGAGTTCCTCGGGGCTGTCAAGAAGGCGGGAATCGCCGAGATGACCCTCGTTATATTCACCTGCGACAACGGCGCAGCGGTGGGCAGCTCTCTTCCCCTGCGTGCCAAAAAAGGCAGCGTCTACGATGGGGGAATCCGCGAGCCCACCGTGATGTGGTGGCCGGGCCAGATTCCGGCCGGAAAAACCTGCCGCGAGGTCGCTGCAACGATCGATCTCCTCCCCACCCTTGCAGGCCTCTGCGGGGGAAAGCTTCCTGAGCGCAAGATCGATGGACTTGATATCTGGCCCCTGATGTCAGGGCTCGAAGGAGCGAAGAGCCCCCACGAGTTCTACATCCTGATGCACGGCCCGGGCGCCGTGCGAAGCGGGAAGTGGAAGTTCTACCCCTGGAAGGAAGGCCGCAGCGGCCGGCGCAGAGACAAGCAGCCTGCCAATCCTTCGCCCCATCCGGTCCAGCTTTACGACACGGTTGCTGACATCGGCGAGAAGAACAATCTTGCCGGGGCCAACGCCGACCTCACCAGGCGCCTGCAGGCGGTCTACAAGGCCCACGTCGAGGAGATCAAGAAGAACAGGCGCCCCACCGCTGCCATGCCGCGTAAGAAAAACGCCTCCTCGGCTCAGCGGCCAAACCAGGGCGCAAAAAACAGAACCAGAAGAAGAACCAGAAGAAGAAAAATGCTGGAGCCAAATAAATCCCCTGATAAGCCGGATCGCTCACCGGCCCGGCATTGCCTTGCTGTCCTTGTTCCCATCCTGGCTGCGCTGCTGGGTGCCGGTTG
>CAZTRG010000005.1:0-3322 GCA_964615885.1 uncultured Planctomycetia bacterium
TTTACCGTCTGGATGGCCGGCGCCGGACGCTAGCCGGGGATGGCCTGGGGCGAGAGTGACGAGACAGGGTACCGGGCCGCCGGTGACCCGGTAAGCTGGCATGATTTCCACGCTACCGTCCTGCACCTGCTTGGTCTCGACCACGAACGCCTGACCTTCTACCACAACGGCATCGAGCGCAGGTTGACCAATGTTCATGGCCGGGTGATTCGGGAAATTCTCGCCTGAACAATTCGTCTTATCCTCTCTTTGTCTTCGGGTGGTCCGGATTTGGTTCTGGAGGCATTTTGGGAGTGGAGTAAGATGGTTCGTACTCAAGTCCCCGCGGAGGAAAAAAATGCGCAGAATAGCTCTCTGGATGTTGTTGTTTGCCGTGGCTGGAACCCTCCAGGCCCAGCAGGAAAATGATCTGTGCCAGGATGCCCAGGTGCTCGACCTGCCGGCTGGTGGGGTGATTGCGGTTGACGGCAGTACGCTCCTGTTTTCCACAGATGCTGAAAATGCATCCTGTGGGGCGAGCAATGCCCCTGGTGTCTGGTACAGCGTGGTGGGTAATGGGGAGAGGAGCACCGCTGAAACCTGCGGAAGTCTCTACGACACCCGGCTGAGTATCTTTGAAGGAGACTGCGCCGCGCTGGCCTGTGTCACCAGCAATGATGATTTCTGCGGCCTGCAGTCAACGGTTGAGTGGGACGGAGTCGAGGGAGTCACCTACCTGGTTCTCGTGCATGGCTGGAATATCTTCTCCGGTGTCTACAACCTCACGGTCAGCAGTGGAGATGCTATTCCCGCTGATGATGATGCAGACAACGATGGAGTGGCTGACGCAGCGGATAATTGCGTCGATATCGCCAACCCGAACCAGGAAGATGCGGATGGAGATGGTGTGGGAGATGCCTGTGAGGATGTGGTCATCAATCCGGATGCACCGGTAAATGACCTGTGCATCGATGCCACCGAGCTTGTCTTTGCTGAGGAGGTCAATGCCGCCGGAGAGGTCGGACTGAGCACCAGCGTCGAGGGCAGCACCTTCCTGGCTTCCCAGGATCCTGAGAGCTCAAATTGCGGGGCGAGCAACGCGCCGGGGGTGTGGTACAGCCTCATCGGAACCGGCGAGGGAATGAGGGCAGAGACCTGTGGAAGCGTCTACGATACCCGCCTCAGTGTCTTCGAAGGCAGCTGCGATGCGCCCCTGTGCGTCACGAGCAACGATGATGCCTGTGGCCTGCAGACCATCGTCGACTGGAATGCCATGGAGGGGGTCACCTACTGGATCCTGGTCCACGGATTCTCCAGCAGCTCAGGTGACTATGTCATGATGGTCAGGAACCAGGGGGCGCTTCCCCTCGACGACGATGGTGACGGGGTGCCGAATGACGAGGATAACTGTATCGACATACCCAATCCGAACCAGGCTGATCTTGATGGGGATGGAACCGGGGATGCCTGCGATGCCGACAGCAATCCCTGTGTCGATTGCGAGCTCGAGCAGCTCCTCTGCAACGACCCCCTGGACAGGGATTTCCCCCAGACCGCCTGCTCGAGGAGCTCCGGACAATCGCTTGATTTCTATATCCTCGATGTCGATGGAGGCCAGGTCACCATTGACCTGACCGGGACCTATGACACCTATCTCCAGCTCTACGATGACACCTGCCAGTTGATTGCCCAGGACGATGATGGTGGTGAAGGACTGAATTCACGCATCACCCAGGATCTTCCCGGTGGTACCTACTTCGTCGGGGTCAGCAGCTTCGGAGCCGGGCAGGGTGGTGCCTTCACTCTCTTTGCCCAGTGCGATGGCGGAGTCGGCACCTTCTGCGACCGCTGCGAATCCGGCATCCTCAGGGTGGAGGAGCTGAGCTCGGGGGAGCTTGGAGCCAGCGGCTGCCTCCTGCCGCCCTTTGATCTTCCGGTCGAGGTCTACTCCCTGGTCGTCGATGAGAATTTAGAGGGAGTCATCTCTGTGACCTCTGACCTCTTTGCGCCCAGCGTTTCCTTCTGGAATGATTTCTGTGACGAGGTGGCCTTCAATGACAGCTGCCCTGACCCGGCTGCCGATGCCTGTCTTGAGGTTGATCTCGAGCCGGGGACCTACACCATTGTCGTCAGCAGTGAAAATGCAGCCGCCCGCGGAGCCTTCTCCATCCGGGTAGAGCCCCGTGATGATGGCGATGGCGATGGCGATGGCGATGGTGATGGGGATGGGGATGGGGATGGCGATGGGGATGGCGATGGGGATGGCGATCGGGAGCTCAATGTATTCTCCCGCGGAGACGTTGACTCCAACGGCAGGATTGAGCTCTCCGATGCGATCCGCGTGCTCAGTTACCTCTTTCGCGGTGGTGATGACCTTGTCTGCCTGGAGGCAGCCGACGTCAACAACGATGCAATGGTTAACCTCACCGATGGGGTCTACGTGCTGACCTACCTTTTCAGTGCGGGAGATTCCCCGGCGGCTCCGGGGCCACCTGATTTCGGGACCGGCTGCGGGCTGGATCCGGATCCAGTTGACAGCCTTGGTGACCTTGGCTGCATAAGCTATACAGCCTGCGAGTGAGGCCGTGGGGCGGGAGCCTGGAACCTATTTTTTCACCGGCCCGGCTTTCACCGTTTTCACCGCCAGCTTCGTCACGGGGTGCCCCGCGTAGACGGCGTAGAAGACTCCCTTCTCGATGAGGAGGCAACCGGCCGGTCCGCCGTAGGCCTTCGACATGCCGACGTCGATGAGGATCACCTTCCCGCCCGCCTTGGGGATGATACGGCCGAAGGGCGTGTGTCCCAGGACGATATGGTTGACGCCGTGGGTCTTGAAGATTGGCTTGACCTGTTCGTTGATGCTGGCGTCGTCACCCTTGGCCAGGGCCCTGTGCCAGAGTGGTCCGTTGGAATCGCGCGCCATGCCGGTGCCGGTCGCCAGCCCCCTGCGGATGCCCTCGTTGAGCTTGTCGAGGGACATGGTGGCGTAGGCTCCGCCGAGCCCGCCGTGCAGGAAGAGGATGTTGTTGATCTTGATAACCCCGTTGTGCTTTCGGATCCACTTGCCGTAGAGGCCCTCGGGGCCGATCGCGGCGCGGTACTTGTCATTGTCGCCGAAGGCCTGGACCTCGCCGGGGTGCACGTAGCGCCAGTCACCGCGCAGGATCATCTCCTCATGGTTACCGGCGAGGCAGTGCACCTTGCCGCCGGCCTTTTCAGCCTCGGCCTCGAGTCTCATCAGGAGGTCCATCGCCTTGCGTGAATCCGGCCCGCGGTCGAAGAGATCTCCCGTCTGCACCAGGTGGGTTTTGCCTGCAGCCCAGCGGTTCGCGGGATCGATGAC
>CAZTRG010000006.1:0-2791 GCA_964615885.1 uncultured Planctomycetia bacterium
CCAGCTGGCCTGCCGATAAATGGAACCACGTCACCCTGACCCTGAGTGAAAAGGATGGGGACTTTACCTCCAGGCTCTATATCAACGGGCAGCTGATTGATACCGATGAGCTCGGAGTCGATCCTGAGGGGACCCTGAGCAATATCTCCGTTGGCGCGATGGATACCTCCGGGCGCCGGCCTTTCAATGGAGTCGTCGATGAGCTGGGTGTCTGGAACAGACCGCTCACCTCCGGCGAGGTGCTCTCTCTCTACAAGGATTCTTCCCGGGGTAAAAGTTATTGCGAGGCGGCCCTGCCTTGAGCGGAGGCCGGCCGCTCTATTCTCCAGACGGCCATTGAGAAGCAGTGAACATGAACCGGAAGCAGGCTGTAACCGCATGGATCTTTCGCCTTATTGGCTTATCCGGGATGCTGGCTATTGGCGCTGTGGTGATGCCCTTTTCCTGGATGGCAGGGGTCCACGAGTACCTCGGCCTGGGGAAAATGCCCGAAGGCGCCATTGTTGAATACCTGGCGAGATCGCTTTCTGCTGTCTACGTGGTGCTGGGCGTCATTCTCTGGAAGCTTTCCTTCTGCTTCGTCCAGCAGCTGGAGCTTGTCCGGATCCTGGGATATGTGTTTACCGTTTTCGGGGCAGCGATCTGGTGGATTGGCGAGAAGGCAGGGATGCCCTTGAGCTGGGTTCTGCTGGAGGGGCCACCGGCGATCCTTTTCGGCCTCTGGGTTGTTTACACCTGCAGGCCGGAAGGTGAGGCAAGTACCCGGACGGATGCGGGCTGAAAGCGCTTGCTGTTGAGCCAGCAAGCCTTGCCTTTCGGCCGGTTACAACTAATGACAAGGGCACCTGCTTTGTGTGTTAAAATGTCCCGTCTTAAAAAGCCAGGTATTAAAAGGACAGAAGAAAACGATGTTGCTGAAGAACGCTTTGTTTGCCGCAATCGTCGCACTGTTTGGCTGCAATAGCCTCTGTGCCAACGAGCTGAAGCTGGACGATATCTTTCCGACCGACCGTGTCCTCGATGTCCAGATCACGGTTGAGCCTGGAGATTGGGACAAGATTCGCTACCAGTCGCGCAATTTCTTCTCAGCACTCAACGCCAAGCGCCAATTTGAGCATCTTCCCGGCCCCTATACCTATGTTGAGGCGAGCGTTACGATCGATGGTGTCAAGTTTCCCAAGGTCGGGCTCCGTAAGAAGGGTTTCATCGGTTCGCAGAGCAGCATCCGGCCGTCACTCAAGGTGAAGCTCGACTTCGTTGATCCCGAAGGAAAGATCGAGGGCCTCAATAACCTGACCTTCAACAACAACAAGCAGGATACTGCCCTCGTCAGCCAGTTCATGGGCTACGCCCTGTTCAACCAGGCCGGGTCACCCGCCCCCCGTTGCTCCTACGCCAATGTCACAGTGAACGGAAAAAACCTGGGGATCTATTCGCATGTTGAAACCTACAGGAAGCCCCTGCTCGGGCGCGGCTTCGGCGAGAAGGATGGCACCCTCTATGAAGGTACGGTTGTTGATTTCTACCAGGACTGGGAGCAGAGCTTCGAGTTTAAGCGGGGAGATGACGAGGCCGGCCGGGCGAAAATAACTGAGCTGACAAAAATTCTAAATGCCGGGGCTTCTGGTGCAGTCGGAACCCCTGTGCTCGGCGCCGAAACCGAGGGGGTTGGCTGGGTACCAGGCGATGGGAAGTCGGACAGCAAATGGATGAAGCCGGCTTTTGATGATTCCGGTTGGAGAAAGGGTCGCGGTGGTGCGGGTTTCGAAACCTCCAGGGGCTACGAAAATCATTTCAGCCGGGAGTTTGATTTCGAGGACGAGTTGCATCAGCAGTCAGCTTCGGTCTACCTGCGATACCGCTTTACGATTGAGGACCCCCGGAAGGTGGGAGAGCTGATCCTTCGAATGAAATATGACGATGGGTTCATCGCCTACCTCAACGGCCACCGGGTCGCCGAGGCAAACGCGCCCGGGGAGGCCGGCTGGGATTCACAGGCGGTCGGCTCCAACGACGATGGGGCCGCGGTCAGGTACCAGGCCTTCGCTGTAAGCGAGCACATCGGCAAGCTGCGAAAGGGTGTCAATGTCCTGGCTGTCCACGGCCTCAATTCAAACCCGGGCAGCAGTGACATGCTGATCTCGCCGGAGCTGCGGGTGGTGGAAGGGGCGGTGAAGAGGAAGTAGCTGGATGTTGAGAAAGAAATCGGAATCATTGTCGTCCTCGATTCATTCTATAAGTTCTGTGCGTAGGAGTGACTGCTTGGCTTCTGTGATGGCTACTCCGGCAACAGGAACAACTTTTATTTCTATCTGAATCCGGCCACCGACAAGCTCCACTTTATGCCCTGGGGGGCCGACTCCCTCTTTGTGCGCTTCAGCCATATCAACCCGGACCGCAGGGTGCCTCTTTCGGTGAAGACCGGTGGATTTATCTCCAACAAGCTCTACCAGCTGCCCCAGGGGCGTGAGCGCTACCGCAAGACGCTGCTGGGAATCCTCAAGAACCATTGGGATGAGAAGAAGCTGCTGGCGGAGGTCGACCGCATCGAGAAATTGCTGGACCCCTACGTGGCGAAATACAGCCGGCAGCGTGGTGTTTACCGGAGCCTCAACGGTATCCGTGAGTTCATTCGAAGCCGCCGGGAAGAGGTCATGGAGGAGGTCTCTGATGGGATGCCGATCTGGACCAAGGCTCCTGAGCCGCCGGTCGCCATTGGTGGTGGCGGAGGGATCTTCGGAGGGCGGGGGAGAGACAGGAAAGAAGCCGACAAAGATGCCGAGAGCAAGAC
>CAZTRG010000007.1:0-5862 GCA_964615885.1 uncultured Planctomycetia bacterium
AACCATGACATCGGTGGCCCGCTTGATACCAACGGCGAGGGACTCACGGCAGCCGTAGAGATTGTCAAACATGCTCTTGGAGAACGAGTCGTTGACGTTGATGTCCGGGATCTTCAGCACGCCGCTCACCAGCATCTGGTAGAGACGGTGAACACCGGTGGTGGTCTCCTCGGTCAGCCCGCGGATACCTTCGATATACTGGGGATACTTCTTGTGAACGAGAATGGTCAGGTCGCCGCCATCGTCGAGAATCATGTTGAGCGGCTGCCCGCCAGGGAACTCAAGGGTCTGCTCGATACACCACTCGTACTCTTCCTCGGTCTCTCCCTTCCAGGCGTAGACCGGCACGCCGGTGACGGCGATGGCTGCTGCGGCGTGGTCCTGGGTGCTGTAGATATTGCAGCTCGACCAGGTAACCTCCGCGCCAAGCTCGGTGAGGGTCTCGATGAGGACCGCCGTCTGGATGGTCATGTGCAGGCAGCCGGCGATGCGGGCGCCGGTGAGGGGCTTTTCACTGCCGTACTTCTCACGCAGGGACATCAGGCCCGGCATCTCGCGTTCGGCAAGCTCGATCTCTTTTCTTCCCCAGTCGGCCAGCTCGATATCTGCGACCTTGTAGGCCGGTTTCTCAGGTGTGGACAAGTCTGCTGCTCCCTGTGCGGTGTCTTCCTTTTCAATACTCATAAATCCAGCCCCGTTCCCGGGGCCTCCTTCATACCTGTTTTCGGTTACCTGCTATTACAAATACTCCAGGGCGCCGCCTGTTACCGGCCAGCTCCCTCTCTGTTTCAATTTCAAATCCTGCCAGCTCCAGCCAGCCGCTGAGCTCGTTGCGGTCAAAGCCGAGCCAGAGATCCCCGAGCTTCTCACGATGGGATTCGCGCTCATGGGCCTGGTAATCAGCCAGCAGGAAGAGCCCACCCGGGGCCAGGCCCCGATGAACCTCCCTGAGAACCTCCAGGGGATTGGCCACATGGTGAAGAACCATATTGGCGACCATGGCGTCGGCCTCTCCATCGCCCAGGGGCAGATGTTCCAGGCTGCCGAGCCGGAACTCCACCTCCGTGGCGCCCGCTTCCTCACTGCGCCTGCGGGCGACATCCAGCATTTCGCGAGCCCCGTCAATACCGATCACCTGGCGGGCGTTCCTGCCAAGCAGCGGCAGAAGCCTGCCCGTACCGGTGCCAAGGTCAACCACCGTGGAGAGCTCCCGGTTGACGCTGCAGGCAGAGAGCAACTCGCCGACCAGCGGATGGTGGTCAGCGGGGCCCTCGATCTCATCGCGCTGGGAGTCGTCTCTTTCAGCCACGGTGCTGAAGAACTGCTCGGCCTGCTTGCGGCGCCGGCGAAGGCAGGACCTGATTCCGCGGTCATCGGCGGCTGTAAACTGCAAGGGGTCTGCAGAAAGTTCATCGGCGAAGCTGGGAAGGAAGCCGGTCTCCGATTCGCTCTCCCAGAGGCGTGTCAGCCCGTAGTAGACCCAGGTTCCCTGGCGTTGAGCGCGAACAAGCCCTGCATCGGAGAGAATCCGCAGATGCCGCGACACCCGGCTCTGACCCATCGACAGGATCGAGACGATCTCGTTGACGTTGTAGGAACCTGTCATCAGGATCCTTACAATTCGCAGACGGGTTTCATCGGCCAGCGCCTTGACGGTCAATAAACAGCTTTGCATGCCGGAATACTATATCAAGATATCTTGATATGGTAATGAATTCCCGGTTCAGGCTGGGAGATCGCCAATCCGGACAGGGCACTCACCAGGTCCGAGCGGGGCCAGGGAGTCGTCATCAAGCGCCAGGAGCCTCTCGATGAGCTCGAGGAAAAAATAGTCGCCCCACATCACTGCACCTCCGACACCCCAGCCACGTGGGCGATGATAGACACCCCCCAGCAGCAAACCCTCCTCTCCCTCCCGCTTCGGGCCGAGATATTCATCGCTGGAGAGAACCGCACCGGTCTCGATGGCTGCCTCGAGATACCCCCCCGCCCCTTCAGCCTGGGGATCCAGCCCGGCAAGCAGCATCAGGCCGCAACCAGCGATTGCAGCCGCTGAAGAATCTCTCGGCTCATCCGGGATTCCCGGCGCGCCGTAATCCCAGTACGGCACCCTGTCAGAAGGTGTATTCAAGAGGTAGTAGCGCGCGCAGCGGTGGGCCGTCTCCAGGAATTCACCGTAGCCGGTGGCTCCATAGGCGTAGGCGTATCCGTAGAGAGCCCAGGCCAGGCCCCTGGCCCAGCAGGTAAAGGGAGAATAGCCCTGCTGCGTCGACAGGCAGCGAAACTCTCCGCGTCCCTGCTCGGTATTGAAGATCGCCTCGTGGGCAACACTGCCATCCTCTTCGCCAAGCCCCTGCCCTTCACAGCGAACCAGGTACCGCGCAGAGGTCCGCGTGTGCTCGATAGCCCGGGCCCCCACCTGCGGATCGGCCCCGTTCGCCGCAGCCCAGAAAAGAAGCCGCACATTCATCATGATATCTATGAACAAGGACTGGGGGCCGTTGAAGGAATAGATAAATCCCTCCCCGGTGGCGCCGTTCCAGCGCTCACTCTGCACGGTGGCCGCGGTAACCATGGTCTCAACCAGCTCGTCCCGGGCGGGGTCATCATCGGCGGCCTGCTCAAGCCAGCGCCCATAGGAGCTGAGAAAGATAAATCCCAGGTCGTGCACATCCCGGTCAAAGCGCCGTGGAAGGAGGGGGCTTGAATGCTCCCGGGCCTTCTCTGCCCAGGAATCATCCCGCAGCAACTTGCTGAGCAGCCACATCTGCCCCGCATAGAAGCCCGGGGTCCAGTCGGTCCACATATCAGGCTGGCGGTACCAGGCTCCGCTCTCGGTCCAGATCGGGGCCGGCCTGTCGGCGCCCCAGGTCTCGACGGTACGCCGAAGTGATACGTCACAGAGACCCAGCACCTCGCCGAGGCGCTGCCGCAATGAAGGGGGAAGCTCCCCTGCTGGTAAATTTTCAGTATTCACGGGATCCATAGTAGTTCACCACCCGCTAAATTCAATCCGAACAGCCCCAGCTTCTGCCGACAGTGAAATTGACTTTTCGGGCCCGGCGAATCAACATACATGTCTTGCGAGGGAGCTGGATATGCCGACTCCCCTGCAGCTGTGCATTTTTACAGAGAACAACTTCAAACAACACGGGATACAGTAGCCATGAAAAAGCTTTCGCTCCTCTGCGTTCCTCTCTTTGCCGCCACGCTGATCATCTCTGCCATCACCGTCTCGGTTGACACTGCCATCTTCAGCCAGGCGCAGGCCGCAGCAAAAACCGTCCCCCAGTGGATCTGGCTCGGCAACCCTACTGACAGCACCGAAACCGTCTACTTCCGCCACAGCTTCGAGCTCAACTCCGTACCTGAATCCGCAACCGTTGCCGGCAGCTGCGACAACGCCATGAGTGTCTTCGTCAACGGCAAGAAGGTCGTCTCCTCCAACGAATGGTCAACACCAGTCAGGGCGAAGATCGCAACCAGCCTGGTAAAAGGAGAGAACGTCAATGCCGTTGAGGCCGTGAACTCAGGCGGCCCCGGTGGATTGATCCTCTCGCTGGACTCCTGGAAAACAAGGCCGCGGGGCGACAAGAAGGGCTCCCAGATCCTCTCGACAAGTCCCGCCTGGAAGGCCAGCAGAAAGGCCGATGCCGGCTGGAAGAAGACCGGCTTCAATGACAGCCAATGGAAAAAGTCCACCACGATTGCTGAGATCGGCGGCGGCCCCTGGGGCAGCTCAGTCAACTCCACCACCCTGGTCAACGCCGGCGCACCACCGAAACCGGTGCAGGCTACGGCCACCGACAGCCTCATCGTGCTGCCGGGCTTCAAGGTCGAGCTGCTCTATTCCGTACCCAAAGGCTCGGAGGGTTCCTGGGTATCGATGACCATCGACCCGCAGGGAAGAATCATCGCATCGGACCAGTACGGCGCCCTCTACCGGATCACCCCCTCGCCGATCGGTAAAAAAGGCGAAACCCTCGTCGAGCGCCTCGCCGGCAATGCCGGCCACGCCCACGGTCTCCTCTACGCCTTTGACAGCCTCTATGTTGTCCAGAGCGAGAAAGACCGGGGACTGTACCGCCTGCGGGACACCAATGGAGATGGCCAGTTTGACGATCGCAAGATGCTCAGGGCCTTCCAGGGCGGTGGCGAGCACGGCCCCCATGCCGTCATCCTCGGGCCTGAGAAAAAGCACATCTACGTGATCGGCGGCAACCACACCAACCTGCCCAAGCCTGAAAAATCGGTTGTCCCCCGTACCTGGAAAGAGGACCTCCTCCTTCCCCGGCTCTGGGATGCCCGCGGCCACGCCAGGGGCAAGCTCGCCCCCGGTGGCTGGATCGCCAGGACCGACCCCGAAGGCAAGGTCTGGGAGCTGGTCTCAAACGGCTACCGCAACCAGTACGACATCGCCTTCAACAAGAACGGCGAGCTCTTCACCTACGACGCGGACATGGAGTGGGACGTCGGAACTCCCTGGTACCGCCCCACCCGTGTTAACCATGTTATCAGTGGCAGTGAGTTCGGCTGGCGCTCCGGCACCGGCAAATGGCCGACCTACTATCCCGACAGCCTCGGCAGGGTCGTCGATGTCGGGCCCGGCTCCCCCACAGGAATCGGCTTCGGCTATGGCGCTGACTTCCCGGTCAAGTACCAGGAGGCTCTCTTTATCTGTGACTGGTCCTACGGAAAGCTCTACGCGGTCCACATGACCCCCAAGGGCGGCACCTACACCGGTGAGCTCGAGCAGTTCATCGCCGGCGCTCCCTTCCCCCTCACCGACGTCATCGTCAACCCCAAGGACAAGGCCCTCTATATTACCGTCGGCGGAAGGCGTACGCAGTCTGGGCTCTACCGGGTCACCTACACCGGCAAAGACAAAGGCGGTGTCGCCAAGGTCTCGCCGGAGTCGGCGAAGCTTCGCGCCCAGCGCAAGGAGCTGGAAAAATTCCACGGCAAACAGGACCCGGCGGCTCTCAAGGCTGCCTGGCCCCACCTCTCCAGCCCTGACCGCTACCTGCGCTTCGCAGCGAGAATCGCTGTCGAGCACCAGCCGGTAGCTTCCTGGCAGGACAAGGTCCTGGCTGAGAAGAACCCTGTCGCACTCATCCAGGGAGCCATCGCCCTGGCACGGCATGGAAAGCCGGAGGCCCGGCCCGGTGTGCTTGCCGCACTCAGCAATATCAAGGCCGCAGCGCTGGATGAGACCCAGCTGATCAATCTCCTGCGCGCCTACGGCCTCGTATTCATCCGCCTCGGCAAGCCCGCAGAGGCTACCGGTGCAAAGATCGCCGCTGAGCTCTCGAAGCTCTACCCGGCGAAGACGGCTCCCCTGAACCGCGAGCTGAGCCAGGTATTGATCTACCTCGAGGCGCCCGGCGTCTCCGCCAAGACGGTCAAACTGCTGGAGACAAGCCCGGCACAGGAGGACCAGATGCACTTCGCCCTGGCTCTCCACAGCCTCAAGAGCGGCTGGACCCTCGATGAGCGCAAGCGCTACTTCAAGTGGTTCAGCAGCGCCCGCGGCTTCCGCGGCGGCGCCAGCTTCGGGGGCTTCATCAACAACGTCAGGAGCGCAGCGATCGGTCGCCTCAGCGCCGAGGACAAGCAGGCCCTCGCCGCGGCCGGCTCGCTCAAGAACAGCCGGGCCCCCGGAATGCTCGCCCAGTTGCCCAAGCCGAAAGGGCCGGGAAAGGAATGGACCACCGCGAACATCCTTCCGGCCGTAGAGAAGGGGCTAGTAGGCCGGGACTTTGAGCATGGCAAGAAGATGTTCGCCGCGGCGAAGTGCTTCGTCTGTCATCGATTCGACGGCCAGGGTGGCGCAACCGGGCCGGATCTGACCGGTGCGGCCGG
>CAZTRG010000008.1:0-18276 GCA_964615885.1 uncultured Planctomycetia bacterium
CAGCCCGGTCGTGATTAACGAGCTGATGCCCCTGAACGAGGCCACCATCGCTGATCCCCAGGGCGAGCTTAACGATTGGGTTGAGCTGCACAACATAACAGGCGAGACGGTTGATCTCTCCGGCATGTACCTCAGCGACAAGGAGGGCAATCCCAGGAAGTGGCAGTTCCCCGAGGGGACCACCATCGAGGGCGGCGGCTATCTGCTGGTATGGCTTGATGAGGACGGCAGCGACGAACCCGGGCTGCACGCCAACTTCAAGCTCACCAGTGAGGGAGAGCTGCTGATGCTCATCGACTCCGATGAGAGGGATAACCATCTCCTGGACAAGACGGTGTACGGGGAGATGGAAGCCGACAGGAGCTGGGGGCGTTACCCCAACGCCACCGGCGAATTCGATGTTCTCCAGGCCACGCCGGGAGAGTCTAACGGTGGCGGTGGACCCGCGCCGGTTGTCTTCAATCGCGGCGATGCCAACGATGACGGCAACGTCGACATCTCCGATGCGATCAAGTTGCTTGCCTACCTGTTTACAGGGGGTGATGCTCCGGGTTGCCTCGATTCCGGGGACACCAACGATGATGGAGACCTCAATATTACCGACAGTATATTCCTGCTGAACTACCTCTTTACCGGGAACCTGGATTTGCCCATGCCCGTCTCACCATGCGGTGAAGACCCGACGGCAGACCAGCTCGATTGCGGGGCTTACAACACCTGTAATTGATGTTTCCTTCTGCAGGATAACCGGGATCTCCGGTAACGGGCCCCTCCGCTCACCAGCGGAGGGGCCCGTTTTTTTACAGTGCACCGACAGTGCGGGCTGAAATGCCTGTGCCGGAGGGGTTACAATCCGGGGCTGAAACCAATCCCTGTACCCAAGGACGAAATCGGAGAGTTGAAGGTATGCCCTCGAGACACTTCCATTTGCCGGCCTGTTCGGTGGCCCGCGTTGCCGTGCTGCTGCTGTCGGTCTGTTTGTTCCCTGTTGAGCGTGCTGCAGCTCTAGAGCCTGCCGCTTCCAGCCAGCTTGTTTATCTTGGCACCTATACCAGGGGCAGTGATAGCGAGGGGATCTATGTCTGCCGGCTCAATCTCTCCACTGGCGAGCTGACCGATCTGAAGCTCGCAGCCAAAACGAAAAACCCGTCCTTCCTGGCCATTCATCCCGGCGGAAAACTCCTCTACAGCGTCAGTGAGATTGCTGATTTCAACGGCAAGAGAACCGGGGCTATCAGCGCTTTCTCTATCGATCCCAGCAGTGGCGGGCTTGGGTTTCTTAACAAGAAGCCTTCGGGGGGAGGTGGCCCTTGCCACCTGGTTGTTGACCATGGGGGCAAGAATGTCCTGGTGGCAAACTATGGCGGCGGCAGCGTCAATGTCCTTCCCATCGGAGCATCCGGAAGGCTCGCAGATCCTACCGGTTTTGTTCAGCACAAGGGCTCGAGCGTTAACCAGAGGCGCCAGAAAGGGCCCCACGCCCATTCGATCAATCTGGATGTAAAAGGTCATTTCGCCTTCGCCGCCGACCTGGGCCTCGACAAGGTCCTCGTCTACCGATTCGATGGCTCAAAGGGCACCCTGGTGCCCAACAAGGTGCCCTCGGTTTCTGTCGCTCCCGGCTCAGGACCGCGTCATTTTGCCTTTCGCCCCGATGGCCGTTTCGCCTACGTGATCAACGAGATGCTCTCGACGGTTACAGCCTTTTCCTATGACGCAAAGGCTGGTGTCCTTTCACCTGTCCAGACCATCACAACCCTTCCGGCCGATTTCAAGGGCAAGGGGAACAGCACTGCCGAGGTGCAGGTTTCTCCCGATGGAAGGCTCCTTTTCGGCTCCAACCGTGGCCATGACAGCATCGCGGTCTTCGCGATTGACAAGTCCACCGGGCGTCTGAGCCCGCTTGGGAACCAGTCCACTGGCGGGAAAACCCCTCGTAATTTCGGGGTGGACCCAACCGGGCGCTTCCTCCTGGCTGCTAACCAGAATTCGGGGACGGTTCTCGTTTTTCGCATTAACGAGAAAGGACTCTCCCCGACGAAGTTCAAACTCGAGATTCCACGCCCGGTCTGTGTAAAGTTCCTTCCGGTTAAGGAATAAAAAGAACTTGGTGTTTTCATCGAGTTTGTAGCCCCGGGAAGGCAATGCAGGATAGAATGTGCGCGCATTCCTGTTACCTGAGGAAGTTTGAATGTTAAGACTGGTATTCGCATTTTTCACGGCCCTCGTGATCTCATTCCCGGCCCTGGACTGTCTTTTTGCAACTGACCTGCAACGCTATGTTGCGGTTTTCTCCGATGGGTCAGTGCTTGAAGGAAACCATCTTCAGAACTGGCACGATGCACGGAGCAAGCCCACCCTGGAAGGGACCAGTCTCGACGATCCTGCCAACCCCCTGCGCTGGATGAGGGACCGCCGCCTGCGTGGAAAGGCCTACAAGTTTTCTTCCGGCAGCTACGTTGAGTTTGCCGGCGGCGACCGTATCCCGGGCAAGGTTGTCAGCGTCAGCTTTAATGACTATGGAGGTGCTCCATCTCATCTCCTGGTAGAGACCGAGGGGCAATTTTCAAGGCCAGGAAGGCTCGCGAGAAGGCACATTCGCGTTCTTGCCTCCAAGGTGCAAAGGGTGGTCTGGGACAGGCTCGACAAGCGCCCCCTGACTCCGGGAGTTGCCTATCTTCGCAATGGCCAGGTGTTGAACTTTCGCCGGCTGCGCTGGGGCCAGGGAACGGTTTCAGTTCTCCTCAGCGATGGTGTCCGAGAGCTCTCTTTTTCCCTGATCGCGGAAATTCATCCTGTGGACACTGCTCCCTGGGAATCTTATTACGATGAGCTCGCTGTACTTGATCCGAACCTCGAGGGGCGTCTTTTCAGGTTTGAAACGGTTGACGGCCTGGTCTCTACCTCCAGCAGGTCGCGTTTCCAGGCCCTTGCCTTCAGCTCCCATGAGGAGCAGGACCGCCTTGAAAAGCTCCGGCTTTCGCTGCAGGGACAGCTGGCTAATTTTGCGAGGCAAAACGAAGCTTCCCTCAAGGGGATCGAGGACCTGCAGAAAAAACTCGATGAGGAGATAAAAAAGCAGGCCGATTTAGCCAAGCCCGGTGGCAAGGAAGAAGAAAGGACCCGGGTCGCCACGGAGCGTTTTCTTTCCCAGATGGAGAGGAGGCTTCAGCGCCGCCTGGAAACTCATGACCGGCAGACCAGGACTCTTGAAAGTGCCAGGCTGCGGCAACTGAAGAAGGTTCCTGAGGAGACCAGGAAGCAGCAGCTCGAGGCCTTCAGGAAGGACCGGCTGCGCCAGAGAGCGCAGATCGAGAAGCAGATTGCCGACGAAGAGCGTAGAACGAAGGCCCAGCGGCAGGAGCAGGACCAGCGCAAGATCGACAGGTTGCGCGGCCTCAAGCGGGACCACCTCAACCGGCTGCAGAAATCGAATACTGCCGATCAGCTCCTCCGGCGCATCGAGGAATACAACAACTGGCGAATAGCCATGGAGCGGGTGCAGCAGAAGGTTGAGATGATCAAGGGTGGGGCCGGGGGCCCTGACAGCTGGCAGCATATGCTGCAGCCGGCCTGGTCACTGGACCCCCTCTGGGTTCCCTTCAACCAGATCCATACCTATATGTTCTTCAAGCCCGACGAGGTGCCTCTCTCCCGTTTTGCCCCGAATGAGTACAAGGAAAAGCATTACCTCGCCAAGGCCGCAGGCTGGAAAGTTGACAGGAACATCAGGAATGCCTTCCTCGCCAGTGCGGCCAGGGAGTACGGCTGGGGCTATTCCGTGCATGCCTACAATGAAATGCATTTTGATCTTCCGTCTATTGTTACGGGTTTCAGATCCCGCATCGGCCTTGACCGCCAGGTAGGAGATGGAGGCTGCGCTATCGGCAGAGTCTTTTTCGACACCACGGATTCCAAGCCTCTCTACCAGAGTCCTTTCCTCGTTGGCAGCTGGCAGGCAGCCGATACAGGGGACCTGGCGCTTCCCGCTGCAAAAGATGGGCGCCGGCGACTCATCCTGCAGGCGGACACCGCCCATGATGAGGGTATCTCCTCTGTTGATCCCTTCGATGTCCGCGATATGGTTGACTGGCTTGAACCGGTTCTCCGCCTTGACCGCACGCAGCTCGCTAAGATCGTGAAGGAGCGGATCCATCGCAATGTTCCGGCCTGGAAAGACTGGTCTCCGGTTCTCGCTAAGGGCTCCATCTGCAGGTGGGAGATCCCCTTTGAGGACAGGGGGGAGGGTAAGTTTTTTCCCGCGGTGTCTCTGCAGGGTGAGCCGATTGTGTTGAGCCGCCAGGTGCCGGCAGCGCCGTGGCGTAAATGGCTGCAGGTGGACATGAGCGAGGTCAATGCCCTCGGGCCCGACCCTTCGGTTGTCTCGGTCCGGGTTGATGGGAAGGAGCTTCAGCCGGTAGAGCTGCCACAGCGCCAACCCTGGCAGGTCGGGTCGATCCCCCTGGTCTACGACCTGGGGATTCAAAAGGATTCCTCGATCAAGGTGGAGATTACCCAGAAGCCACACGAGGCCTTGCTCTGCTGGCGGAAGCTCGAGATATCCAGGGCACTGCCCGCGGTTTACGGATTGGCGACAATGCTGGATGAGGCTGGAGGAAAAGACCTGCAGCTCACCCAGGCTGTTCACCGGGTGCTGAAATCAGTTCGGCTCAACTTTGAAGAAAAAAAGACCGCTATCGAGCTTTTCCGAAAGGGTGCGGAGATCAACTACCGGAAGTCTTCTCCCATCGCGACGATCAAGCTCATCGGAAGCAAGGATCTCTGGAAGGTTTCCTCGAGCCATTCCAAGCCCGGGGAGTTTGCTGCTGCTAATGCTGTCGATGGCAACCCCGCCACCCGCTGGACATCCCAGGCCAGCCAGCAACCCGGTATGTGGTTCCAGGTGGAGCTTCCCACACCTACAGCGATCGGGGGGGTCAGGTTGATTACCCATGGAACGAAAGACCATCCTGTCAGCTACGATGTGAGAGCCTCCACCGATGGGGTGAAATGGTCAGGATCGCTGGCCAAGGGGCTCGGAAGCTCCCCCGTGACGGAGACGGTCCTGGGACCGGTAGATGCAAAGTTCATTCGCATCCAGCAGACCGGCAAGACGACCCTGTGGTGGTCGATCCATGAACTGGATATCCTGGAGCCGGCAACCTCCGATGTCATTTCATCGGTCCTCCTTGGAGAAAAGTGGAGGGGAGACGATGAGAGCTTTGCCCTGCTCAAAAAGATCCCGACCCTGAGCGTCGTCCATTTTTCCGGGCCGATCAGGAACAGCCCCGCGGCGCGCGCTGATCTGCAGGCAAGTATCGGCACGATCAACTTCGAGGAGCATGAATGCATCCCATCCCACTCCGGGACACCTGTGTGCGCCTTCAATGTCATCAACAAGACGGGCAAGGATCTGAATATCATCTGGATCGGCTTTGATTCCAAGCCGGTTGACTATGATGACCTGGCGGCCGGCGAGATATCCGTCAGGGATTCCTATGTCGGGCACAGGTGGGAGGCACGGATTAAAGGTGAAGGTCGCCGGGTGGGTTTCTACATTGTAGAGCCGGGACTCGACTGGGTCGTCACAGATGGGAAATAGAGTCGGCCGTTGACGGGGCGCTCCCTCCAGGGTGGCCTTGAACGCCCATCCCGTTTTGCTGGAGATCGATAAATGAGCGCCACTACACATTATTGCCTCCGCTGCTACCGCGAGCTGGATCTCTCCGCGGCGGCCGAAAAAACCAGGGGAGCTGAAACCGGGTGTGTGAATTGCGGCGTAGCATACGATCCCGGCGATGAACGGACTTTTGTTTCATTCCAAGGTCTCTCGGTCTGGGCGACCTACCTGCTTGCCTTTCTTGTCCTGTTATTCGGTTCAGGGTTTGTCCTGATGAGCTACGCTGAAGCCCCGTCCTTTGGCCTGCCGGCAGAGTTTGCAGAGCTGGATAAAAACAGGGATGGCAAACTCTCGGAGCAGGAATTGCCACCCGGAGAGGACTACTCGGAGTTTGATTTCAATTCAGACAATATGCTGGATGAGACGGAAGCTGAGATTTATCTCCAGTCGAGAACATTCAAGGTCAAATCAGTGACCAGGCAACAGATCGGGTGGGCCCTTGTGCTGGGGCTGCCGATCTGCATGGGAGCGGTGCTTGGATACACCTCCAGCCCAAGACGCTTCAGGGCCTGGCAGAAGGTGATCATCGCCATCCTGATGTTTTGCGGGTTCATGCTGTTGCTTGGGCTGATCTCACTGTCAGACATCTTCTGGCTGGGACCAGGTTTCGGCATGGGGATCTTCTGCATGGTGATGCTGGGGCTGGTATTCATATTGCCTTTCATGCTTGGGGACTGGTTTGGTTACGCGCTGCGGCGCAGAGACGAGAGAAAGAAGCGAAACTGGAAATGGGTGAGGGTCGTGGTCTTTTTACTGCTTCCTTTTGGTCTCGATGCAGCCGAGAGGCTGGTGCCCAGGGAGGAAGATCTGGCCACGGTCGAAACCCAGGCTGTTTTCCAGGCCTCGCCGGAAGAGGCCTGGAACGCGATTGTCTTTTTTGAGCAGATGGAGCAGGAGCCACCATTCCTCTTGCGCCTGGCTCTTCCGCGTCCGGTGGGAACCACCGGCGCTAAGACCGAGGTAGGTGATACCAGCCGTTGCGAATATGAAAACGGTTACCTGGTGAAGAAGATCACCGAGCGTGAAGAGGGAAAGGTGCTGGGCTTCCGGGTCATTGAGCAGAAGCTCCACTTCGAGCATGACCTTGAGCTTCGCGAGGGCAGCTTCCGCCTGGAGCCGGGTGCTGAGCCCGGTACAACCCGGGTCACCCTGTCCAGCAGCTACAGGCGGTTGACCTATCCGGCGTTTATCTGGCAACCGGCGGAGACCCTGGTTCTGCATACCCTTCATGGGCATGTATTGGAGGGTATGCGCCTCCATGCGGAAAAAGAGATCACGGTAGAACCCGGATCGAAGATTCCCGGTCCCCTTGGACGGGTGGAATGGCCGAGTCTCCGGGATTCGTTCAAATAAGGAAGTTCATTGCGATTCGTTTGCCTGCAACCAACATTGAGAGAGTGTTTTCATCCATGCGTATTCAAATAGCCAGGGTGGCTCTGTTCGCGGCATTGGTGCCCGCCTGTGTTTTTCTCTTTTCCGCCGAGGAAAAATTCAAAACCCTGTTTGATGGGAAGAGCCTCGAGGGCTGGGTTCAGCATGGGGGCAAGGCGACCTACAAGATCGAGAAAGGGGTCATCGTCGGCACAGCAGTCCCCGACACACCCAACAGCTTTCTCTGCACCCGAAAACACTATGGGGACTTTATCCTGGAGCTCGAGTTCAAGGTCGACTCGATGCTTAATTCCGGAGTCCAGATTCGCAGCCATGTCTACGAAAAGGACACGACGATCCAGATCCGGGGGAAGAAGCGCAAGAAGAAGGCCGGGACCGTCTACGGCTACCAGGTGGAGATTGACCCCTCCGCGAGAGCCTATTCCGGTGGTGTTTACGATGAGGCCCGCCGGGGCTGGCTGAATGATCTCAAGGACAATGAGGCGGCGCGCAAGGCCTTCAAACAAGGGGAGTGGAACAGCTTCCGGATCATCTGCAAAGGTGATTCGATCAGGACCTGGATCAATGGCGTGGCTGCGGCTGATTTCAAGGATTCCATGACCGCAAAGGGCTTTATCGCTTTGCAGGTTCACGGTGTTGGAAAACGCAAGGATCGCGTCGGGAAGCAGGTTCGCTGGCGTAATATCCGCATCGCGGAGCTTTGAGCGGCTTTACGGGAAGAAGGCCCGGCACCTGAATTCCTTAGTATTGATTCAGGTGAACTTGTATTCTCAGGGGGTAAGTGGACGTGATCCACAGCGTATAACCTGAAGGAACACCTATGAAACTTCTTCTCGCCATTGGGCTTTCTGTACTTGCTCTTTCGCTCCACCCGGCTCTCTGGGCCGGCTGAAGCGGCGGCTGTGGTAGCCTCGTTGGGGTTAAATTACCTACGATCAGCTGGGAGGCCGCAAAGGTCCTCGCCCAGGCTCCTGAAGAGAGCGAAGAAGAACCCGAAAGTGATGGCCGGACGAAGGTAAGGAAAGGCCGCAAAAAGGGAAAAGATTCCAAGGCCAAGCTGGAGCTTTCTGTGATCAGGGAGTCGGCAGAAAGCGGCAAGCCGGTCATGTTCTTTGTGCATGGCAACTGCAACGGTGCTGCGGGGGTCGCCTGCAAAACCATGGGTAAGCTGATCCTGCGCCAGAAGCTGGTTACCGACCAGGCCAAGAACTTTCACGCTGTTGAGGTTGACGCCCGGAAGATCGATTCAACACTCGCAAAGCGCTACAAGCTGAAGGTCTCCCCTTCGCTGGTCTTTGTCGACTGTACCGGAAAGGTGGTCAAGGTCCTTCCCGGGAAGCCGCGCGCCAAGCAGGTTGCCGCCGTCATGAAGGCGGTTGCCGTCCGCAATGCGAAGGTCCGCAAGGCGAAGAAAAAGCCGGTTTCCTGAGCTCCCCTCGAGGGTCGTCAGTTTTCTCTTCCCGGCCTGCGTGGGAAGGGGCTTCTCGATGGCCGCCGCGAGTTTCCTTCAGGGCGCCTGCCACGGTCGCCTCTTGATCTCCGGCTGCTCAATCTGGGTACATAGCCCTTTCTGTTCTCTCTGAGCTGGCTGAGGATCGAGGAGGTCCGGGCAGTGATAAAATCCGCCAGCTTTGGCTTCTGCTGCATCCCACTTCGTGGGCCGCTGCGCTCGCCCGGGCGGGGCGGCGGGGCGAGCGCCTGTCCGCTCTCGCTGGACTTGGTGAAGTTGGCCTTGAACTGAGCCGGGTGGGCGTTGAGGTCTTTTGCAACGGCTGGAGCGATGACCTTGAGAATCTTCTGCATTCTCAGCCGGATGGTTTCAGGCTTGAAGGGGCCTGCGAGAACGGCCTCGATCTGTTTGCGGTATTCAGCCCGGGCCGATTTGATTTCGAGGACCCGGGACAGCAATCGGACGCCATCGGCATAGGGCTGGCTGATGCTCAGGTCGGTCTGCTGGGCGGCGTTGCCGGCGCTGCGATGCCCGGCGAAGGTGCTGTTGAGGTCCCAGGGGAGCCAGTGGAACTTCCCGGTGCTTTCGGGAAGGTAGATGTAGAAGTTGTGTCCCCGAAGCAGGAAGCTGTCGAGGTGGGAGAGCACCGCGTGCAGAGCTGTGAACTTCAGGAAGGCCGGGAGATCCACGTAGCCGGATATCTTTTCGGCAAATTCCTCATCGGAGCTTTCCTCCACGAAGCGGGTGAACTCCATGAGGCGCCTGCCGAATTCCGGCGGTGCACTTGTCTTGGGGACATAGGAGCGCTCGTACTCCTGCCAGCTTTCGCCGAGGTAGGGAAATGAGTTGTTTCGTTCGGGCTTGAGAAGCAGTCCCTTGCCGGTTCCGAAGCGGTCCTTGAGGAAGGTGCCGTTGACCTGCTCCACCATGGTGTAGAGTCCGAGGTACTCTTTCTTCTTCTTGCCGACCAGCAGGTAGACCCTGGCGAAGGCCGTCCGGCAGGAAGGGAGCCCCATGTCATCGAACATCAGGTAGGCCAGTGTCTCCCGAACCTGCGAAGGATCGAGAATGTTGTTGTTGAGGTTGAGCTTGCTCAGCCCGAGAAACTCCTGGTTTTCAACTACCCTGTTGAAGTCGATCTTGAAGGACTTCTTGTTCGTATTGCCGGCGGATGAATAGCTCGAGTTGCCCTTGTAGCGCAGGCCGACCTTGAGAGCTTCGTGGCCGGCGATAAGCACCTCTCCAGCGGCGTAGGGGAAGTCCCTGTCGAATCCTCTTCCACCTTCCGGCGTGAGGGCCTGGTAGCCCTTCTCGCTGATACGGATCTCCACATCCCAGAGCTTTGCGTAGCCGAAGAGCTCCGCTGCCGAGGCGGGTTTTTCGGTCGCCGTGGAGGTGCAGGGAAAAGCAGCCAGCGCTGCGAGGCTGAGCAGGACGGTGGAGAGAGTGAGCTTCATGTTCATATTCTGCTGGGGAAGTGGAACCAGGGGTTTTTCAATATATCCGGTGAATGGGTGAGTTCCATGACGATCTCTGGTTCCTGCCCTTAAACCCCGTCAAGGCAGGGATGGCTTGGTGGGCGGCGGCTTTTTTGCTTCATCGGCCAGTTCGGAAGTTGAATTACCTGCCGTTCTTGGATTCTGGGGGTTGCTCCTGTAAACTATGGGCGACCAGAGGGAGGTCAGGCATGCTTTCTTTTACCGAAAAAAATCTGGGCCGAAGAAGTTTTCTCCGGGTTGGGAGTCTGGGTCTTGGGGGCCTGAGTCTCTCCAACCTGCTGGCGGCGAAGGCGCTTGCCGCCAAGGCAGGGAGTCTTGTCAGGGATAAGTCCGTGGTGTTTCTCTTTATGCACGGAGGTCCTCCCCAGGCCGAGACTTTTGACCCGAAGATGACGGCTCCTGCCGGGGTCCGCAGTGTGACCGGGGAGGTGAAGACCTCTCTGCCGGGTGTGACCTACGGGGCTACCCTGGAGAAATTGGCCCGGATGGCGCACAAGCTTTCCGTGGTCCGATCCTTCACTACCGGAAACGGCAACCACGATATCAAACCGATTGTCTGCAAGGAGACCCTGGGCGCGAACCTGGGCTCGCTCTATGCGCGTGTTGCAGGCACGAACCACCCGGTGAGTGGGATGCCGAGAAATGTCGCCCTCTTTCCCAGGGCGGTTGAGCCGAAATCACAGGAGCGAGTGACCCAGTTCGGCAAGTTCGATTCAACCGGTTCTCTCGGGCCGGGCTACACGCCCTTTATCCCCGGCGGTGGGGGCGACCTTCAGCAGGATATGTTGCTCAACCTTCCGCGCGGGAGGCTTGACGACAGGAGGGGGCTCCTTTCCAGGCTTGACGCCCTCAAGAAGTCTCTCGATGAGAGCCCGGGGGGGCTCGATCGGTTTCGCCAGCAGGCTTTTGACACACTGCTTGGCGGGGCCGGGGATGCCTTTGATCTTTCAAAAGAGGACCCGAAGGTTGTCGCCAAATACGACACGGCGCCGCTGGTTCGCCCCCACGAGATCGGCAAGCAGTGGAATAACTACAACAACTATGTCGACAATGCCCGGAGCCTGGGCAAGCTGATGCTGATGGCGAGGCGCCTTTGCGAGAGAGGTTGCGGTTTTGTTACCGTTACGACTAATTTCGTCTGGGATATGCACGCCGACACGAACAACGCCACGGTCCAGGAAGGGATGCAGTATTGCGGCCTGCCCTTTGACCATGCGGTCTCCACCTTCCTGCAGGATGTTGAGGATCGGGGACTGAGCGATGACATCCTGCTGGTGGCTTGTGGAGAGATGGGCCGTACTCCCAAGCTCAATGCTCGCGGCGGGAGGGACCACTGGGGCGGTATCGCCCCCTTGCTGCTGGCCGGTGGCGGGCTCAATATGGGCCAGGTAATCGGTGAATCCAACAGCGACGCCAGCAAGCCGGCGGCCGACCCTGTCAACAACAGCGACCTGGTCTCCACTATCCTTCATTACCTGTTCAACGTAGAGGAGCTACGGGTAACCCAGGGGATTCCCGGCGAGATCCTTCGTCTCACCGAGAGCGGCAAGCCCATTCGCGGGCTGTTCTAAGGACCCTTCGGCCTGAGCGCTCAGTGTGCTCCTGCGGTGTGCTCTCCGAAGTGGACCTCCATGCCGACCCAGATGGAATGAACAGGGGATTCATCCAGGTGCTCAGCGAGGTCGTAATTGTACTGCAGCCGGAACCGCGAGAACCCAGTCGGGGTCCAGATCAGGACGGGTGAGATTCTCTGGCGGTCGTCCCGCGCCGGGTCTGAGCTGGAGTCGACAGGGCTGGAGCTTCCGCTGGCATACTCATAGCGCAGGCCGACCGCCCAGTTCTTCCGGTAGCCCCAGAGCACCTGCGAGTAGCCTCCCCAGTCCATCAGGTTGTCGTTTTCGGAGATCCCACCTTCGCCGATCTGCAGGGCGCCACCCTGTCCGTCACCAGGGGAGCCTTCACCAAGCATGAACCGCCGGCGCATGATCTCTGTTTGCCAGATGAGGTAGGGCCAGCCCTCGTCATTTTCGCTGGGGCTCCACTTCATGCTGATGTCGGCGCCGAGGACAATTGTCCGGCCGTCATCCCCGGTGGCATTGGGGCCGCAGAGTCCTGAGGCGCCAATCACCCAGCTGGTCTCACCGGCAGGGCCGGCGATATCTTTTTCTGCGCGGATGAGGTAGGCGAAATCTTCCAGGCCTTTTACCTCGTTTTCCACCGCGGAGATGCCGCCGATGGTCTCTCCTCCAGCGCTGTAGTTGAAGCTCGTCATTCTCTCGCCGCCGGCATCCTGGATACCCAGGTGAAGCTGGGAAAGCCAGGACGTCGGCTTGTCGACGCCGACACGCATCCCCATTCCCTGCATCCCGCCGCCGCCGAAGATCCGGGTGTTGATAACGGGTTTATCGAGCCAGTTCCTCTCATGGATGTGGGTGGGGTTGTGGATCCCGAACTCCGTCAGCATCTGGCCGGCCTCGAGCTGGATTCCCTTCTCATGCAGGCCGAAGGGCAGCTGGCTGCTGGTGAGGAAGGCTTCTTCCATCTCAAAATGTGATTCGTTGGTTGCGGCATCGATCGTATAGAGAATGGCTGCATCGAGGCTGAGGTATGGATCGATGACTCCCTGCATGCCCAGCTCAAGCCCCTGGAATGTGAAGCCGCGTTTTCTCGGGTCGTGGTGGCCGCCCTGCAGGTTCAGGAGGGCGCTGTCGTCAACGCTGGAGCCGCCGGTGGCAATCTGGAGATCGGCGCTGAGGTCTGCAAGGCTCAGGCGAACCGGCCCTGAATCCTGTCCTGAAAGAACAGGACAAAAGAGGATGGCTGCCACTGCGCTCCACAGCAGGATTCCCTGGTTCGGTTTGAGATGGTCGAGTGATTTCATCCTGAGGTTTTCTCCCGTTTTCTCGTTATTCGCAATTCGCGTTTCCTGTCAGACAGTTTGTAAGAAAAGACCACAGGTTCGGTCAAGATACGATCTGTATTTTGAAGGATTCCTGGAGGTTTCTTTGTGGGCTGATCCTGTTGTCACAAAGACAAGTGGATGAACACCTTAACAATCCTGGCCCCGTCTCGTTCGGATAGAGTTGTGGAGTGAGTACGATTCAATGTGTACATTGTGTTCATTGGTGCAATAGACCTGCAGCAAGGCACTTACACAGAATCGAGATTTGATATGAATGCTATTCCCTTCTCCTGTCCGCGCTCTTCGGTATGGGCAGGGATGCTGGCAGCAGCTTTTTTCCTTCTCGGTAGTCCGCAGTTATCTCTAACAGAATGCAGGGCTGCGGACCGGGTGGATTTTGAAAAACAGATTCTGCCGATCTTTGAGCAGAAGTGTTTTGAATGTCACAGCGGGGGCGGCAAGAAGAAGCCCAAGGCGGGCCTGCGCCTTGATGTTGCAGAGGCGATCATCAAGGGCACCAAGCGTGAAAAAATTATCGAACCGCATCGCCCCGACGAGAGCATTCTCATCGAGGTGGTCAGCCTTCCCGCAGATGACGATGACCTGATGCCTCCGCCTGGAAAAGGCAAGCCGCTCTCGAAGTCAGAGGTCGCCCTGCTTAAGAAATGGGTATCGGAGGGCGCGGGCTTCTCCGGCTGGCTGTCGGTAGTGCAGGGCAAGAATCCTCCAGCGCCGAAATCTGAGGGGGTGGTCAGGCAGAGGGTTCCCCGTATCTCCGATCTCTACCCGAAGCTCGTTCCTGCGAAGAAACTGAAAGCCGCAGTGGCCCAGGTGGATACGCTGATTGACAAGAAGCTCAAGGCTGAAGGGCTCAAAGCGTTCCCCTCGATCAGCGACGAGGTGTTCCTCAGAAGGCTCTACCTCGATATCGCCGGCCGGATTCCCACTCCAGCCGAAGCGGAAGCTTTTCTCGATGATCGCAGCAGGGATCGCCGCTCCCGTTTGATCGATAAGCTGCTCGATTCCGAGGCCTTTGTCAGCCACTTCTATAATTTCTGGGCTGACATTTTCCGGGTTCGCTTCAACGGCCGGACCACTTCCATGACAGAGGCCTTCGCCCGCTGGATCAAGAGCAGCATCCGGCAAAACAAACCCTACGACAAGTTCGTGAACGAGATGCTCTCGGCTACCGGCAACGGCCTGGAGAACCCCGCCGTCGGTTACTGGTATCGTGACCTCAACATGAAGGTCGACAGTCTGGCCTATACCGCCCAGATTTTTCTCGGCACGCAGATGGACTGCGCCGTGTGCCATGATCATCCATTTGATCAGTGGTCCCAGTACGACTTCTTCCAGATGGCCGCCTATATCTGGGACAACAAGATGCAGGGCTATGTCCCTCGCTGGGTGAGCAAGAAAACCTTCCTCGAAAATTCGCTCAGGCTGCGCCGCTCGAGCAAGACAGAGGTCGATGGAAAGATTGTGGTCACCTGGAAGGAGGTGCCTGTCAACGAGAAGAGCGCTGAGAGGAAGAGAGCCCAGTTGAAGGCGCGCTATTCCGACCTCAGCATGGAAGAGATCCGACGTACCGACAGGACCAGCACCGATACCGGGATCTACCAGAACTATGTGCGTATGTGGGCCCGGGAGCGTCACGACATGGTCAAGGAGCGAACGGAAAAAGGGCTCTACGATTCCAAGGCAGCCGCCTCGGTAGACTCTTCCGCGGCGCGGATGATGGAAGACGTGGCCTACCTGCTCGGTTATTCACTTCGCAGGGGTGAAAAGGCCTGGTCGGTGCTTCCGGACACCTACCGCTACGGCAATGCCCGCCCGGGCGACAAGGTCCTGCCCAAAACTCCGTTTGGACAGTCGCCCGAGATCGACGAGAAAAATCTTCCCCACGAAGTTTTCGCCAACTGGATGACCTCGAAGGAGAACCCGATGTTCTCGAGGGTCATCGCCAACAGGCTCTTTGAGTATGTATTTGGCCAGGGAATCTACCGCACCCGGGATGATATCAAGGTCAGCGATGAGGCCTCCAACCCGGAGCTGATGGCGCTGCTTGAGAAGCGAATCCTGGCCGACAACTTCGACATGAAGAAATTTCTGAGGGTTCTTTACAACACCAGGGCCTACCAGCGGCAGGCCTGGTCTCCTTCGCCATCGGATAAGGACAAGTCGAGACCTGGTTGGCCGTATCACTACCCCGGGCCCTTGCTGAAGCGTATGAGCGCGGAGCAGATCTGGGATTCGCTCATGACGATGATCGTTCCTGAGATCGATTTCCGGAAACGGAATTTCCGCTACAGGGACAAGGAGAGGTTCAAGGATCTAGACAAATTGCCCCCTGCTGAACTTTACGAGTTCTGCCGGGACATCATCCGCGAAGAGATGGGCGCCAGCGAGAAGGTCAAGCGGGACAAGTCGGAGAGGGTCAAGGGGAGCAGGAAGTACTCCAACAATAAGGCGGGTGCCTTTGTGGCCAGCGAGATCCACGCGGGCTACAACCAGCAACTGGGAAGGGCCTCGGAGCTTTTCCAGCCGATGCGGGCGGGACATTTCCTGCGCGCCTTCGGGCAGTCCGACAGGGAGCAGATCGAGAATTCCAACCGCCTGTCGAACGTCCCCCAGAACCTGACCCTGATGAACGGTTTTGTCGACCGCTACCTTCTCAGTGAAAGCTACGAGGGCAGGAAAGGGAGGCAGTCCCGCAAGGGAGCTGTTCTCTGGGACAGCATCCTGGCAGAAGAAGACGGCAGGAAACGAATTGAGCTTCTCTACCTGGGAATTCTTTCGAGACGACCCAGTACGGATGAACTGGCGGATATCATCGCTGTGGCCGACCCGGCTGATAAGAAGGGGCTGGGCGATGTGTTCTGGGCCCTGGTCAACACCGAGGAGTTTCGCTTCGTTCAGTAGCAGATCCCTGCAATAATTTGAAGACAAGCCCGGCACAGGCCGGGACAAAAACAGGAACGGATATGAAAAACATGAAAAAGAACAGCTGCAACTCCGGTGAACATTTCGAATCCTTCGCGCGCCGTGATTTCCTTTCGGTGATGGCCCTTGCAGGGGCCTCGGGATCTCTTCTTGGAGGAGCCGGCTCCCTCTGTGCGGCCACCCGCGGCGACGATGGCCCGGATCCATCGAAGATGCCCGGCTTCGGCAAGGCCAAGCATGTCATCTATCTCATGCTCTCCGGCGGCTTCAGCCACATGGATAGCTTCGACCCGCGGCCGGAGCTGCCTGAAAAGGCGCGTGGGCAGACCCGGGCGATCGATACCAATGTCGACGGCATCCGTATTGGCAACTGGTTCCCGAAGCTGGCGGGCCACATGGACAAGATCGCCATCTGTAATTCCCGCAAGAGCCGTATCGGAGCCCACGGCAAGGGCCAGTACTACGTCCGCACAGCCTATGAATTGCGCGGCGCTGACAAGCATCCTCACCTCGGGGCCTGGCTGAGCTACTGTGACAAGACCGGCAAGAAATCGGAATCGGCCCTGCCTGCCAACTTCATCATCAACCCTCCCAGCAACCATCCCAACGCGGGCTGGATGCACCCGAAGCACGGGCCCTTGCCGATTGGTAGCGCCCAGGAGGGGCTCAAGAATTCGAAGCCACATTATGCAGTCGATTCAGCCAGGCTGTTGAAGCGGGTCAATCTTTCGAAGGTCCTGGGAGAGAGCTTCCGGGGACGCTTCCTCAATGACGAGGTACAGACAGTCTCGCCTCTTTATGATGATGCTCTCGCGATGATGAAGGGCAAAGACCTCGTCGCCTTTGACCTTAAAAAGGAACCCGAGTGGAAGCGCGAAGCCTACGGTGAGAACAATGTAGGCCAGGGCCTGCTGCTGGCCAAGCGCCTCGTCGAGCGTGGCGTCAGGCATGTCGAAGTCAACTCCGGTGGTTGGGATAACCACAACGCGATCTACGAGGAGAGGAACTTCCCGAAGAAATCAAAGGAAGTGGATGATGCCCTCAGCGCGCTGCTCGAGGATCTCCAGAAGTCCGGCCTGCTCGATGAAACCCTCGTGGTGCTGACCACCGAGTTCGGCCGCACCCCGGTGATCTCCGAGAACCTCGGCCGCAACCACTGGCCGCAGGCCTTCACCTGTCTCCTTGCTGGTGCAGGGGTCAAGGCAGGCACCATCTTCGGAGCCAAGAACGATGCCGGCGGCGAGGTCGCCGAGAACGTGGTCACCACCCCGGACTGGTGCGCGACGATCGCCCATCTCGCGGGCCTGCCCTGGAACGAGACCTTCTTCTCGCCCTCGGGACGCCCCTTCAAGTCTGGCGGCAAAAAAGGCCAGGCCCAGTTCGGGCTCATTGCCTGAGGGACGGCTCGGGCTCCTTGCCTGAGGGTGCTCGACCGGGCTTCTTAGAGGGCTGATGCTTTCGATTCTAGCACGATGTCGAAGGTTCCCAGCTGGTAGCTGCCCTCCTTGACCTTGATCTCTTCGGTCTGGATAACCAGGTTCGAGTTGGCAGCGCCCTTGTCGCCGAAAGAGTCGGGCTTGATATGGGGGTCGCCCTTGAAGTAGAGCTGGGTGATGAGCTTCTTGTAGCCCGGCGCCTGGATCATGTAGTGGATATGGGAGGGGCGTGACTGGCCGGCACCAATGCCATAGGCCGCCGGCTTGATGGTCTCGTATTCGTAATAGCCGGTCTCGTCGACCACGAGGCGGATCCGGTTCTTGAAGTCTTTCCAGGCTGGTGGCTTCTTTGGGTTGTTCATGTCGTACTTGCCGTGGGCATCGGCCTGCCAGACGTCGAGAACCGCGTTGCTGACGGGTTTCTTGCTGTCAAAGCCCCAGATCCTGCCGCGGATGACCAGGGGATCGCCTTCAGCCAGGGGTGCGGTGACCTTGCCCCTGAAGGGAGCTCCGTTCACGTGGAAGGGGCCAAGGATGTCCTTGAAGGTCGGCTCCCATTTTTCCGCCGGGGCAACCTGGGGGATTCCTTTCTTGTCGAGGAAGGATTCGTAATCGTGCACATCTTCGGTTTCAGGTGTGGGTGTTGCCTTCGCGTCGAGGGTAAGGGTGCCGAAGGCCCCTGCAGCGAGCCCGCAGAAGCTCCGCTGGATCATCTGTCGGCGGTTGAGGTCTGCCATTGAATGTTCTCCTGGTTGGTTCCTGGTTCAATTGTCAGCATAAAGGGTGGCTGGAAGATTGCCAGCGTCCCACCGACAAAACAGTTCTACCGCATGAGGTGGGGGCGAAGGTAAACAAAGTTCCCTGGCCCACTGCCGGCCTCCAGTCGGTTTTATTGGATTCAAAGGTAAAAAAGGGGCGAGAAGTAAACAGCGGGATGCTTACAATGTCCGCTCGTAGAAGATTATTCACGGTAG
>CAZTRG010000009.1:0-11441 GCA_964615885.1 uncultured Planctomycetia bacterium
TGCGAGTGACCGGCGCCAGTGAAAAAATCCTTTTCTCATCACCGCTAACCAGGAAGCCCTTACCACCCAGCTGTGGACGATCCCACAGGATACGGCCATCCTTTAGATCCAGGGCCAGCATGCGCCCGGAGGCAGCCACGATGATCTTTCCGGTAGAAATGCCCAGGATCTTCTGAAGATCACGCACCGGGGATTTCCAGAGCAGGCCGCCGGTATCACTACGCAGGCAGGTCACCGAATCATCAGCCGGCTGGGCAACAATAACGGAATTCCCGGAAAATACCGGGCGGGAAGGATGATGCAGATACCAGTTCGATTTCTTCTCGAAAGGACGCCAGGGCTGCTTGCGAACCCAGAGCAACTGTCCTCGAAGATCCGTGCAGATAACACAACCCGAACCGGTAGCCACCAGGCGGTCGATGGAGCGTCCCACCTGGAACTGGCGGAACAGCTTGGACCGGCTTGCCCGCCTGAAATTCACCAGGCTGCGCTCATCGAGGACCTCCCCGGTATCCCTTGCAAGGCGCGTAAAGAGAAGCTCACTACCCAGCTCCTCGTGACGGCGCAGGTTGAGCACCACCACATCTCCTTCAACAAGAATCGGATCTGTTGCCGCCTGGTCACGCGATGAGAAAACCCATTTCGGCACTCCATCGCTGAGACCGAGACATTCGAGCCGTGGGCCCTGCCTGGTAATCATGCGCACAAAAACCAGGTCGCCAGACACCACCGGACGCATGGGAATCAGCGGCCATTCCCTGCTGCCGCCCCTCTGGTTCCCGGCAAGGTGGCTCCATCTCAGCTCTCCATCCGGGATACCGTAGGCACGCAGGTCGTTGCGGTCACTGACGAGAAGATAGTCATCATAAACGGTGAGCGCCATCTGGCGGCCGACCCAGTCAGTTTTCTGGGCCGGGATGTTGGGACGGTAGTCCTTGAAGCGGGGATCGAAATCAAACCTGGCCAGGGAGAGAGCTGAATAAACTCCCGCTGTCGGCACCTTCCGCGAAGGCTCCACCGCGGGGTCATTGTCATAGGAGACTGTCTTCTCCTGGAAGCGCCTGCGAAGATCCGAGGCCATCTTCTCAAAGGCCTCTGGCTCAAGGCTGAGCTCGCCAAAACGAATCACCTTCTTCGGTGCAGAGCCGACATCCCTGCCGGTAAAGGCTGCGGCCAGGCGTTCACGCGCCTCGATCAGGAAGAGCACCGACGCCGGAGCAGTCTTTCGAGCCCTGCGGTAGTAGCCCTCCGCCAGGGTGCTTTCGCCGATCCCCAGGGCCTGGTCTCCCATCCAGAGAAAGGCCTCGACGGCCGCCTCGGTTCCATAGAACTGCCGTGTGACAGCGTCAACGGCCTCTACATCTCCTCGTGTTTGCGCTTTTCGCAGGCGCAGGCTCGCCAGCTGGGCGTATTTCTTCTGCAGGGTTCGGCTCAGCTCGGGGCTCTGTTCAAAAGCGCGAGCCAGCGACAACCTCCAGGAAACCAGGAGCTCCTTTTCCTTCAGATCAGGAAGCAGGCCACTGATATATGAATTGTCGCTCGAGGTCAGGATCAGGCAGGCATCATTAAAGGCCCTGCCCTTGATGGAGGCAGCGAACTCCGCAAGTGTATTGTAGCCGTCCTTGCTGTACTCGGTGACCAGCGGATGGTGAATCAAGGGAACTCCCCTCGCGCCCTGGCCCGGCCCCTTGCGCTGGGCAAGCGCCACCTCTGCCCATTCGACAGCTTCCTTCACCTCGGCCTGGCTGGGAAGCCATGCAACCGCCGGCAGCTGCGGGTTGCCCCTGCGGTTCCAATAGCGGATCTCCCGGCAGAAGGCCGCCACAGAATCCCAATCCCCGGCACTCATATGAGCGAGCAGCTCTCGCCTGATGAGAACTGGCGGCAGGGGATGCAGGCCCTTACCGAAAATCGAAGGATTCGAGAAGATCCACGGCTTCATGAGACTGTAGGCTTTCTTTTCCCCCCGGCGGGCGGCTGCTTCACCAATCTTTCCAAAGCCCCAGGCTGCGAGACTACTCATCTGGGTCAGATCCCAATGGCCGGAAAACTGCGAGATCTCGTGGACGAGTTCCAGGGCGGCTGCCAGGCTGATCTTTTCATCCAACAGGGCCGACTCAAGCAACCCCATGAACAGCCGGGGCCTCAAGCCCTGATTGCCAGGCAGAAAGGCCTGCCAGTCAGGATTGCGCAGACAATAGACCGCACAAGCTCGCAGCCAGGACGACAGCTCAACCTCCTCGGGACAGGAGCTTACAGCCGCGGAAACCCATTCCACCAGGCTTCCAGCCTTTCCCCCGAGAACGAAAAAATCCGCCATCTTTGCCGCAAGCGGCTTGGGCAGGAACTGTGAGAAGCTTCTTGCCGGACGAATCTCCAGGTGACGAAGCGTGATCTTCCTCGCCTGTTCCTGCTTGCCATTGCCTACGAGTCGAAGACCGACAGTAGAGAAGGGCACCCGGGAAGCGCCCGCCGGCGCCTGGGATCGATGGCCCTTGACCTCGTTCCAATGCTCGCCATCGTTACTGACGAAAAGGCGAAGCACGTCCCGCCCCACCGCCAGCTTCAACCACTGTCCGGAACCCCACATCGGCACCACCTGGCCCCGGATAGGAACGTTCTGTTCCCGGGGCATGGCATTAAAGTCACCCGGAGGAATGTAGGAAATGACCCTATTGGTTTCCTTGTTCAACACAAATCCAATGCCGAAGAGTGGAGTCCCCTTCTCGTCTCCAAGGAAGACCGCCGTACCCGTGGTGGCATCTTCGAGACGCAGAATGATCTCGTTGAAAAGCTCCTTCCCGTTCGGAATTACCGCATAGGAATCAACGCTCGTATTCTCCACCTCACCGCTCAGGGTCAAGCCGCGGGCGGCATCTTTCCCCAGGGCTGTCTTCTCGGGAAGCTCTCCCTTCCAGTCGAGCTTCGCCAGATCGGCCGCCCCAAGAACCCAGCCGGGACGACCAGCTTGCCCCATGGTCTTCACCACGACAGATTCGGGAACCGGCCCTCCCCTGTACATGCAAATCCCACTGACACTCACCCTGCCCTCAACATAGACCTCACCAGGGGGGCCCGATACGGGAACCCGCATGAGCTCGTGATCCCCTCTCATCACCAGGAGATAGTCCTCTTGATGGCGGATCTCGAAGGCGACCTGGTCGAGACCTCGAATCTGGTCGAGCGGTCCAGGCTCCAGCCTGACCCGCTGGCACCCGTAGAGCTGACCGGCCTTACCGGCGTGCTCCTCAGCCTCTCGCAGCTGGCGGTAGGCTGACATGTAGCCGCCAGGGCTGAAGCTGAGCAGAACTCCCTCCTTACCCCGCCAGAGATGGATCAAGACCGGTGGCTGATGATTGAAGAGAGAGAGACGCAGAACTCCCCCGGCCGGCCAGACAGGCCGCAGCCGGTAGATCCCATTCAGGGTCGCCAGCGGCACGTTATTCACCCGTGTCTCGCCGATCCTGATGTTGTTGCGGATCCACACTGCCGGGTCCAGCCAGGTTCGCAGCACATCCCGGCTCGGGGTGTGCATGGGATCCACCAGCTCAGTAAAGCAGGTCTCCTCAAAAGGAAGTACGCGGTCCGGCTGGATAATGTCGGCAACCTTGTCCTCGGGCTTGATCTCCTCTTTCTTCTCGACAACTTCAGGAACTGCCTCTTCCTCCGGCTCTTCTTCCGGCTCTTCCTCCGGCTGTGGCTGAGTTTCTTCCTGGACCGGGCCCGGCTTGACGGCCAGGTCCTTTTTCTCCTCTTGCGGAGGCTTCTTCGCAGTAGCTGCGGGACCAGGCTCTGAAGCAGGCGGGGAGACTTCACCTTCCTGGGCATTTTTTATAATGATGAAAGCCAGCAGGATCACCACCACTGCAATGCCGATCGCATTGGAGATCCTGGTAATAAAGGCTTTCCTGCCCTCTACCTCCGCTATGATCTCATCGACGGGAACCTCGATCCGGGTCAGGGTCTCAGCCATCCCCTGCTCAATCTGCAGCTTGCGGCTCAGGGCCGCCCGCAACTTCGCGGACTTGCCCAGGCGGGCCAGCATTTCATCTGTCTGCTCCCGGGTAAACTCAGCAGGATGTTTTTCTTCCAGTAACTTAAGTAGGTCTTTTTCAGCCATTCTTCTCTTGCTGTCCCTTGGTGTTTCCGGCCTTGGTTTTCTTCTTGGAAGGAGCTTTTTTCTTACCTGTATCAATCTTGCCCACAGCTTTTTTCACAGCTCCAAGAGCTCCCGCGAGAACCCCCTTTACTGCATCCTCGCTCCTCTTGAGCCTTTTGCTGACCTGTGCCAGTGAGAGGCCCGACCCGTAGCGCAGGTCGAGAGCCTGGCGCTCGGACATGTCAAGGCCCGCCACCGTATCGCCCAGGCGTTTGCGAACACTCGCCTTGAGGGGAGGCAGCTGCCCCTCCTTCTTCTCCAGGGCAAAACAGACATCTGTCCAGCCGGAGTCAGAACGTCCACGAGCCTTACGCAGCTTGAGCTCGACGAGCTTGAACAGCTCCTCCTCGAACTCACCGAACTTTTCAGAATTCTGCAGGTCAAAGTACATCCGGCGGAATACATCCCTGGACATTTGCACAGCTGCGGAAGAATTCGCCAGGCGTACACTCATATAGGCGAATACCCGTGCCTGGTAGGTTTCTACCAGCCTGGTGAAGGCAGCTGAATCCCCACCCCGGGCAGCCTCTACCAGTTTTTCGTCCTTATTGTTTTTCTTGCTCTTCGCCTTTGCCACCATTTCAACCTCGATTCCAAGTGAAGCGCTCTTGCGCACCACCTGATAAATATTTCATGTCCAGTACCATAACCTATCCAGCGAAGCTAGCCCATCGCAAGTTCAAGCTCACAAAGCCGTGTTCAATCCTCTAGCGAGACCAGCCACCAGTAAGCGTATTCATAAGACCAGCCATTGGCCTTATTGAGAATTTCAAGCTCAAGCTCAGTCCCCTTGAAAGCGGAGAGATCCAGGTCCAGGTCAACCCAGCCATCGGCACTCATCGCGGAGCCTACCAGCAGCTCAACCAGGGATTCTCCATTGGCAAAAACCTGCAGTTGCCAGTCACCGCGAAAATCATGCCCGACGGAAAGTCTCAGTTTCCCCGGAATCTTCGCTCCCCGGGGGAACTTCCGGACCAGGCGAACAGGCCTGGCAGGAGCTTCCGGATGGGTCCTGAGGACGCCCGGCCTGCCCCTGTAGCTCGCCAACAGGCCCGCACCCTCACCAAAAAGTCCGCCGCCACCTGATAATTCGAAGCCGGCAAGGATCTCATCGACGAGCTTCTTTTTCTCCTCTGCATTCAAGTCCCACGATTCCCTGCCCTCTCTTGCCATCGCCTGCTGCCAGGCCGGGGCCTTGCGTGGAGCCGTTTTCAAGAGGTGCCTTCCCTCCAGGTCCGCCAGGGTACGCCCCAGCCAGATATGATCAAAAAGAGCATAGTCTCCATCCGGGCTGCCGAAGGAAAATCCCGTCAGGTTGAAATCTCCAAAAGAGCTCGCCAGGTCGATCGTATGCACCGTCCATTCAAGAGGAGGCGCCGGTGGCGGCGGCGCGGGTGCCGCAGGAGGAGGCACCGGGGCCTCCGGAACGGGAATCTTCAGATCAGGCGGGGGCGAAGGCGGAGCTTTTGAAACCGGACTGGTGGGAGGCAGATGGAGGAAGGCTCCATCAAGAGGTGCCTCGCCCCCCAGCAAGGAACCCTGGAAAAGGTTGAAGCTGGGATTTCGCCGGCCGGGTTCGGGGCCAAAGAGCCGGTCATGTCCCAGCTGCATGAAGATTCCCTCACCCCCTTTTTTCTTCCAGGCAAAACGAAGGTAACGGTATTCACCGAAAACAGGTAAAGACCTGACAGGAATATCCATCCCCTCGATCATCACATTTTCTTTCTGTCCCCCGGAAACCCGGAGGCTGGAATTCCCGCTGTAGCTGTCTCGCCATTCCTCCCGGGCAAAGCCGTCTCCATCGCTCAGCATGGAGATCAACCCGTGACCCCGCTCATAGATCTCCCTCAGGCCCAGCCGGCTGGAGTTGAAGGCAAGCCCGCTGACCTCCACGGGCGTCAGGGCCCCGTCGGCGGAAAACTGAAGCTCCAGCTCCGTCTCGCTTCCCTTAAAAGACGAGAGGTCAAAGACCAACCCTGCCGGTGGAGTCGACCCCGGCCCCACGGCAGAGCTCTGCGGTATGGCAAACCTGGTTCGCTCAACTCCCCCGACCAGCAACTTGAGCTGGCAGTTGGACTTCACCCCGGGCAGCAGCCTCGAGCAGATACTGAAATAGCGGTTGCCGGCAGACGGCTTGACCTTTCTGCGCAGCTGCAGGCCTCCGGGAGGAACAGCCACCTGGAGGCGGAACACCGGGTCATCCGGATGAGACACATCCCAGCTGTTGACAAAGACCGGCCCCTGCCGGCCCGGAGAGACCTGTGACCACCCCTCTAGCGATGGGACAAACCTGGCCGCGCGCAAGGCCACCTCCCTGCGGAGCATGGAGGAGTCGAGCTTCAAGCTGGGCTCCAGCCAGTCAACCAGGTCCCGGATATCAAGGGGGTCAGCCCCCGCAGGCGTCCGATCAAGGGCCGGGTCGGCAAGCAGGACCAGCCGCGTTTCTTTCCGGCCGGCTGCCTCTGCCAGGGGAATAATCCCACTGTCGGAGAAAGCTCTCGAGCCCACAAGCAGCTCACTGCTGTAGAGGCCGGTCTCTTTCCCCGAAGGGTAATCCCGCAGGAAAACACGGCCAAGGGCACACCCACCCTTACCGGCCCGCATATCGATACCCACCCCGGTACGAAAAAACTTCACGCAATCAGACAAGGTGAATTCCAGCTCACAGAAAGCCCGGACCCCGAAGCCGCGCATGAACTCTGAGCCGGAACAGGCCAGGGAGCTGCCGAGAATCGAGCGGTCACTTTTCCAGCGCAGCTCGCCGCCAAGGATAGCTTTCTGTTTAACCCCTACAGGATGGAAGGTGGACAAGGGGACATCTGTGGGCAGGTTATAGCTCCTCGATACAATGGTGGAGTATTTCAGCCAGAGGGCATCGAGGCTCCAGGCCGGCTGGAAAACATGCCACCACTGGCGGGAGTCGACAGGGTTGCCAATCTGGCCTTCCCGAAACCTCTCGTCAGATGCCGTCAGCATCACTCCATCCACCGTCCCGACCTTTCTTAAGCGGCCGGTGCCCCCGGGCAGAAGCACTGCAAGCTGTTCGAAGTAGTTATCCCATGGATCCCTGGCCGGCAGGTGAAGCTCAGCAATGGAGTTAAATGGAACCAGCCTGACTCCAGAATCCAGCAGCAGCCTGACACCGCCCCGGTTCCAGCGCATCGACCGGAAGCGGTCACTTCCCCCCGTCGCATAAAAGACAGTTCCAGGGCTCAGCGGAGGACCCGGACGCGATGTCATGACAATCCGCCGCAGCCAGCGGGTAAGAACACGCACCTTCCGGGTGCCGCGGTAGCCGGGCTTGTGGACGTCGACAGCCGGCTGGAGAAGAACATGCGGCAGCTGGCGCGCGCCCGGGTTCTCCGTTCCGGAGTGGTAAGAAGAGACCTTACCGGGCAAGCGGTCGCCACCGGCAAACTCGACGTAGGGCCCCTCGAGCTTAACCTCCCCGGGACCATCGTCGCGAATCCAGGAAACCGGATTGGCCGGATCAAACAACCAGACTCCGGAGAGGGTCGGGCGGGATCCGGTTCTGCCCCAGCCTGCTATCTTGATACCCTGCACAACCCTGCCATTGGCCAGGGCGGCCCTGTAGCGCCCCCCCCCAGAGCGAAGCGGTCCGCGAATGATCGGAGGAGAATCTGCTGCCCCGGGATTCGCAGCCTCGACCCGGCCCACGGCAAAGATGCCGGCCGCAGAACCCAGGATCAACAATGCCGGGATCATGTAAGCCGCTGCCGGCCTGGACTTCACCGCGCTGTCTCGCACTACCAAGAGTTCGTATCCTCGCATTCCGTCCGGGTGAAAGCCCTTGCCGGATCTTGTCCGGGAGAATCGACGAGCTCTCAGGTTAGACCCAAAGAGTACCGGCAGGCAAGAACGCTTAGTCAAGGCTGGCCAGGTTTGCCTCGACCTTGGCGAGCTCCGCCTCAAGCTCTCCAAGCCTCTCCCTCTCGCGCTCTACCACCTCGGGGCTTGCCTTGTTGACAAAATTCTCGTTCGACAGCTTCTTCTTCGCTCCCTCGATACGGCCACCGAGCTGGTCTCGTTGCTTGGCCAGGCGGGCCTTCTCTTTCTCCAGGTCGACAGCGCCGGGAATATAGATATCGATATCCCTGACCACCGCGACAGCGGAATCGGCCGTGCGCTCGGCCTCTGCGGAAATCTCCAGGGACTCGAGAACGCCCATATGAACCAGCAGGTCGCTAAGCGGCTCCAGCTGTTCGCTGCGTTCGGCATCAGCACGGATCCGCACCGGGAGCTTGTCGGCCAGCGGAATCTCGTTCTTGCTTCGAATATCCCGGATGGCCCGGATAATCTCCTGGAGAAGCTCGAAACGTTTCTCCAGTTCCTCGTCCCGCCAGCCCGCAGCAGCCTGTGGCCAGGGTGCATGAACCAGGAGCTCGGGAACACCCAGCTCCTCACCAAGCCCCCGGCGGGGAGCCTGCTCACCCAACCTCTCCCAGAGGAACTCGGTGATAAAAGGAACAAAGGGATGCAGGAGGCGAAGCACCTGGTCGAGAGCCACGGCAAGCACCTGCCCGGCCAGCTGCGCCTTGCCGGCCTCCCGGACCCTCGGCTTGATAAACTCGAGGTACCAGTCGCAGAGCTCCGACCAGAAGAACTCCCTGGCCAGGGAGATCGCCGCCGCGGGGCTGTAAGACTCCAGCTGCTCATCAACAGCCTCGATCGCCAGCGCCAGGCGAGAGAGAAGCCAGCGATCCTCGACCGCGAGCTCTTGGAGTTCACGAGGCTCGAAACCCACCCCCTCGAGATTCATCAGCGCAAAGCGGGTGGCATTGAGAAGCTTGTTGCAGAAATTTCGGCCCACCTCGAAGCGGTCGCTGACCAGCTTGGCCGCCGGCAGGTCCTCCATCGTGCCCAGCACGTCAAATTCCTTGCCGGATTCCGGACAGATATAGGTGAAGATGCTGCCGCCGTGATCGGCCTCGGCGAGATCCACCATGTTTCCCGTAAAGGGCGAGATCGCCTGTACCGGGAGGCGAATGTCCTGCATGCCGGTCTGCAGTTCGCAGACCACGTAGCGCATGGCATCGGCGCCGTAGCGTTCGATGATGTCAACGGGATCAATCCCGTTACCCTTGGATTTGCTCATGCGCTCACCCTTGCCATCAAGGATGGTCGCGTGGATGAAGACATCGGTGAAAGGAAGATCGCCGATATTGTAGAGTCCCATCAGGGCCATCCGGGCAACCCAGAGGGTGATGATATCCCGGCCTGTAACCAGGCAGGAGCCCGGATAGTAATACTCGAGGCAGTCCTCATTTCCATCGACGGCGCCCAGCTGGGACTGGCCTTCCCCCACCCGGGCCGTGGCCGGATCGGGCCAGCCGAGAGTGCTGTGCGGCCAGATGCCGCTTGAGAACCAGGTATCGAGCACATCGGGATCTCGTTCAAATCCAAGGTCCCCGAGCCTCTCCTCCAGCCCTGCGTCCGCATCATCTCCCAGCAGGCAGACCATCAACTCCAGGGCCTGGTCATCAAGTTCCCCGGAGATGGCATCCATATCGCAGCCGGGCGTCAAGCGCCGGCTTGAACCATCAGCGGTCCCAACCCGCAGGCAGACATCATCCTTTTCCAGCAGTTCGCCGAACTGGTCCACGCGGGCAGAGAGCTCTGTGAGCTCAACCTCCGCGCTCCAGATCGGGATCCTGTGCCCCCACCACAACTGCCGGCTGATACACCAGTCCCTCTTCTCCGCCAGCCAGTTGATGTAGGTGTTGCCGTAGCGCACCGGGTCAGGATGAAATTCCAGCTTACGTCCACTGGCAGATTTCCACTCGCCCTCAACAGCATCAATCGCGGCCTGGGCGAGCCCCGGGGTGTTGAACTCTCTCTCGGTTCCCCGCCCGCAGGTGACGCCATCAGGAAGGTCGCCCATGCGCACAAACCACTGCCTGGAAATAAATGGTTCTGCCGGGGTCTTGGAGCGGTCGGAATGCCCGACCTCAACCTCGCGGTCCTCGACTGCCTCGAGCAGGCCGAGCTTGTCGAGATCGGCTACGACGCTCTCACGCGCCTCGTAGCGGTCGAGCTTCGCGTAGCTTCCGGCAGACTTTGCGAGGGAACCATCAATTTCGAGGATGTTGATGATATCGATCTCCTCCTTGTGCCGTGTCCACACCTCGTAATCGTTCGGGTCATGGGCGGGTGTGATCTTGACGCAGCCGCTGCCGAGCTCCGGCTTGGCCCACTCGTCACAGATCAGCGGAATCGGACGCTCAAGCAATGGCAGCATTAGCATCCTGCCTGAGGCGGCCATCTCCTTGAGCTTCTCAAGGGTGGGAAGGTGGCTCTCCCGGCGGGCCTCCAGTCCTGCAAGCTGCTCAGCGATCGCCTCCCGGTCCTTTTCGGCGGCACCCTCCAGGCTCTCCCGGATGCGGCCGACCTGCTCATCGATACAGCCGGCCGGGTCGGGATGGCAGGCAACCGCGGTATCCCCGAGCATGGTTTCAGGCCTTGTTGTCGCCACGGTCACAAACTCCGGCTCCCCGGGCAGGGGATCGATCACCGGATAACGAATGTGCCAGAAGTGCCCATCAACCTTCTCATGATAGATCTCATCATCGCTGACGGCGGTCTGCAGGTGGCAATCCCAGTTGACCAGCCTGTTGCCACGGTAGATCAGGCCATCGCGAAACATGTTGAAGAAGGTCCTGCGAACAGCACGTTCACAGACCGGGTCCATGGTGAAGCGCTGCCGGTCCCAGTCGCAGGAGCAGCCCATGCTCTGCTGCTGGGAAACAATTCTCTTCTGGTACTGGTCCTTCCACTCCCAGATTCTCTCGATCAGCTTCTCCCTGCCGATATCGTGACGGGTCTTGCCCTCCAGCTCCAGCAGGCGCTTCTCGACCACTGCCTGGGTGGCGATCCCGGCGTGATCGGTCCCTGCCATCCAGAGAGTATTGTCACCCCGCATCCTGTGCCAGCGAGTCAGGAGATCCTGCATCACGTTGTCCATGGCATGCCCCATGTGCAGCGCACCAGTGACATTGGGAAGAGGCATCATGATGACATAGCGATCTTCCCGCTCATCGGGGGCAGCAGCGAAGGCCTTACGGGAGAGCCAGCGCGAATAGATTTCCTCCTCGACGGAGGCCGGATCGTATTGCTTGGGTAGCTCTCTGGTCATGAAATAGAAACCCTGGTCACTGCGCGGAGTTCAGCTTCTCAATAGCTTGCACAAGTTACCTGAGAGGGGCCCTTTCGTCCACCGCGACCTATTAAGAGCCGCTCAGGCCGAAAAGCCGAAGACCTCCCC
>CAZTRG010000010.1:0-5906 GCA_964615885.1 uncultured Planctomycetia bacterium
CGGGCCTTTTCGACAGCTGTTTCAGGCTCCGGGTTCCTGGTGCGGCGGAAGCCGGCAAAGGGTGCGGGGTAGAGGAGGTCGGCGAGGTCGTATTTTCCAGCGCCGCTTTCTCCCTGGGCCCTTTGCTGCTGCTGGATGCCGGGGTTCGTCTGCCAGTCGTTACCCCTGAAATTGTATTTGTCCCGAAAGGCTCGCTCATATTTCCCGGGGGTGGCCTTGTCTCGCTGTTCATTTTTACGGATAGCATCTTCGAGCTTTTTCTGGGCCTGCCTGCCTCGGTCAAGCGCATCGTTGCTCTCGAACTGTTGTTCTTGAAGAGATTCTATCTGCAGGTCCATTTGCTCTTGCGCCTGGGTGCCCTCCTGGTTGCTCAGGCTGAGATCCATGACGTTATCACTGAGGGTTTGCTGGAGTCGTTTGAGGCTGAGGTTCACCTGGGCCCTCTGCCTGCGATTGAGCTTGTCCGCTGCACCGACCCCGCCGGCAGTCTCGCTTTCGAGATACCTTGTGAGCCGGTCGATCTCTTCCAGGTTGGACTCTACCTTGCTGGCGTACTGGATACTGGAGACGACCTCCTGCATATTGCCATCGCTCATTTCGGCGTTATACCCATCGGGGACTTCAACCCTCCAGATGGTCCTGCGGACGGTCACCTCGTTCAGGGTGCCGCCTTCTGCCCCCTGCCCGAGAACCAGGGGGGCCCCAAGGGCCATGGAGCCACTGAGGGATGGAAGGTCGGCCTTGAGGAGATGGCTGTAGACAATCCCGACCTCGAGATTGAGGTCTCCGACCCCGACATGTTTAAGGGGCACCTGCAGGGAGCCCTGGGCCTGGCTGGCAATCATTGGATTGCCATTGAGGGTGGCCCCCCACAGCTGGGTGTTCTCCGGAAGCCGGATCCTGAGAAACTGGAGCTTCCGGTTAGCGATGGTGTAGACGGCCTTCGTTCGGATGGTTCCATCTGAGCCGATCACGGTGACCAGGTCCGCAAGGTCAATATTGGCCTGGGCAGTTTCGGCGGCTCGCAGGGTTTCGGGGTCTAGGGTCAGGGACCAGTCTGCACGGGTGGCGCGGTAGGCATGATGAAGGCTCTGGCTGGCAACGCCCTCGGGCAGGTAGGGGAAATCGGAAATGCGAACTTTCTCAAGGCCCTGGGGGGTGGGGTTGGTCAGGACCTGGCCGGTCTCCACGATTCCTACAAAATGTTCGGTGCCAGCCGGTTGCCGGGCGCTGCTCAGCAGCTGGTGCGGTCTTACCGTGACCGGGGTGTCTTTCTGGTCCCGGGGAAGCCGGTAGGAAAGAGCCACGCTGTGCTGGCCTACAATGCCGGAGGTCAGGGTCAGCTCAAGGAGCCCGGGTTCGTCGGCCTCAGGGGTGGTGAGGCTCTTGAGATTCCGGGTTTTGAGCGTGGCCTGGGTGACTCCTGCGGGCAGGCGGAACAGGAAGGTGTCTTCAAGTCCCCCTGTCACAGAAAGAGTCACCTGGCTGTTGACCTCGATGTAGTTTTCTGCCGCCCGGGCAAACAATACCGACCTCGCCGAGGTTTTTCCTTCACGTGCGCTGACCTCAAGCTGGAGCTTGTAGTCGGGAGTTTTGCCGGTGGAGCGCATATCAAAGAGTTTTCTGCTTGGAGGCGGCAGGCGGATCCAGTCCGCCTGGCTGGTCCGGGCGATCTTCTCGATCCCGGTAGAGCCGTCGACGACCCTGACGTCAATCTCTTCGGCAGCTGCAATGGTCAGCTGGACAGCTTCTGAGCGAAGGGACGGCTCACTGGTGCCGGTTCGAATAAGCGGAACCTCGATCTCCTCCTGCGGCCCGTCGAGTTGGCGCCGGGCGCTCCAGGTGATTTCTGTACCATTGGAGGCTCTCTCATCGAGCGGGATGACCAGGCGGGGGCCATCAGCTGTAGATACGACCTCCCACTCTCCAACCGTAGGGCCCTGCACATTGCGGAATTCCCACCCGGCCGGGAGGTTGATCTCCTGCCTCAGGGGGCCGGCTCGCAGAACCTGGTAGCGTGTTCGAGCAGTGATGGTGCTGTAGCTGCGCGCCAGGAAGAATACCGCGCTGGTAGAAGCATCTGCCACGCCTGTTGCTGCAGAGGCAGAAACGACCTGTCCCTCGACACTGTCAAAGAACTGGTAGAGTCGATCGGGGTCAGCCCCTGGCAGCTCCGTCTCGTAGTTGGCAAGGGCGTTGATAGGGGCCCGGCGGTTTGAGAGGATTCCCGCCTGCCAGCGACGACGCGCGTCGTGAACGATTCCGATGAAGCTCTCCTGGCGGAGGGCGTCAATAAGGCTGAGGGCGGCTGCTTGTTTTTCTTCAGCGCCCTCCAGCGAGGCCCAGCCCTTGATGGCAACGACGGACTGCTGGACCGGCTTTGAATAAAAGAGATTCAAGCTCCTGGTGCCGTCGTTTTCTGTTACAGACCATTCACTGAGATCGGCAGAGCTTACCGAGGTGATGTTCCAGTCGCCTATCAGGGTGTAGTTGAGCGCGCTGACAGGGGCTCCTGCAACCTTGACCACATCGACCCTCTGTACATCGTAGCCATCAAGCGTCAGGTTGTAATTGCTGTAGGAGCGTGACTCCAGCCGGGCCTTCTGCTGGCCGGCTATTCGCGGGAAGGTCCACCCAAGGGTGAATTCAGAGGTGGAGCCGAGATCGATCCTGACCTCGGTAGCTTCGGGTGTCTTCAGGAAGGTGCTGCCGGCGGGTGTTCCGCCTGAAACGGGTTCTGCCCCTGGCGGCAGGGTGGCCTGCAGGTGGGCTGCAGCTCCCGTCAGCAGCCGGGCAGACAGATTGAAGGATCCAAGGCGGTCCTCGACGGGGCCCGTGAATTCCAGCTGGAGTTTCCGAAGTCCCTTGCCTCGCAGGCTGATGAAGGGGACGTTGTTTTTCTGTGCAATCCCGGTGACCTTCCCATCAACAAGGATCTCCTTGAGCTTGCTCTTGCTGATGGGCAGGGGGAGGGTTACCCACTTATCTGTCAGGATCATCACCGGCACCACGCCGGCAATCCGGTAGGTGTCTTCTTCGATGGTGAGGCTGTAGCTTCCGCTGCCGATGACCAGGTCGGCGGGAGCTTCCTCCGAGTCTTTTTTCTCCTGGGGGTTAGCCAGCAACCAGAGGGTCCTGAATTTCTCATAGGGAATGTAGACCTTGTTGAGAGGCTCAGCGGTCCCTCCCGGCTGGATGGTTTCGGGGCCATAGGGTATGAGGATTTCATCCTGGCCGTGGAGCTCGCCTCCCGCGGCCATTCCTGCTGAAACACATCCGGCGAGAATGGCGGCCAGCCCGGCCCTGGCCCTGAAAAAGGAGGTGATCTTCCCCAGGGCAAACCTGGCAGACAAAAAGAGCAGCCCTGCTGCCAGGAGAAGTGCAAGTGCCTCACAGGCCGGTATGAACAGAAAGGGTGAATCCCAGCCGAGCAAGCGCATGGCGATATCGTTGAAGGTGGCTGCCAGGAAGAGGCCGCCACCACTGTAGCACCAGAAAGCCTTCGCTCCTTTTCTGCGCAGTAGCCAGGCCCCAAGCACCAGGGTCAGGGCGAAGACGGTTCTTTTGGAAAATCGCCACCAGCCAAGGTCACGGTAGCCAAGCACCACGAAGGCCTGGCCTCCCAGCTTGGTCAGCTCAACAATGTGTCCCTGTGGCTGCAGGGTGAGCACCATTGATTCCCCCTGGATAGTGCCTGGCCTGCCATCTCCTTGCCGGGGGGGCAGATCCTGTCCGGCCAGGGCACCCGGCCTGGAATTTCCAGTTGAGCTGCCTGTTGAGGCTGCTGCATTCTCCAGCTCAATTTTTCCAGTTTCATCGAGGTAGGGCCAGGCCTCGCCTTCGGCATCAAGAACCCCATGGGGTGGCATTCTCCCCATGGCAACGGCGGTTGCGGCGAGGTCAAGGAAGCTGCCGGGCAGGGGGGAGGGAAGGGCTCGCTCTTCGGCCGGATGCAGGTTTCCTCCGTTTAAATGGAAACGGTAACCCTCCGGCATGAATACTTTCCAGTGGGTCTTGATAACAGGCACATCCTTGAATACCGGGCCTCTTTCTCTCCAGTTCCCCCAGCTTCCAAGAGGGGTTGAGCGCTGGTAAACCAGTGAGATCTGGGTATAGGAAAGGGGTGGGAGCGGCACCTGCCAGAGGCCAGTATCCTTGTTTTTCCGAACATAGGGGGCGGGGTTGCCACCTACCCGTGCAGAGAGAAGGAGGGCGCCTTCAGGAAGATCGATCTCGAGATGCTGGTGTTCCTTATTGTAAGCCACCACCGCGTTGAGGCGGGTTCTCGACAGTCCGCCAGGGGAGATGATGGTGGAGAGCTCCATCTCCCGGGAGATGATCCCGAGGACATCTGCCCGGCTGAAATCCTCGATCTTGAATGATGCGGGGGTTTCATCGGCCCCTAGTTGCGGGCCGCTGCGAGCTTTGAAGCGGTAGGCGAAGAGGACCCGGCCTTCACTCCACGGAGCGCCCAGCTCGGGAAGCTTATCGACATCGGTATTCAGCAACTCCCCGCCACGGTCGACCTCGATTTTGACCGCGCCCAGGCTCTGGAAGACAAGCCCGTGCTCGCCACCAAACTGGGGTGCGAGGGGGTCTTCCGGTCTCCCGGAAATCTCGATCCACGGTACGCGGGTGCCGATCCCTGATTTTTGAAGATCCGCTGCGGTGACCTCGTATTCGAGACGGATTTCACGGGTTCCTGTCCACGGCCTTGCGTAACGAATAACCCTTGTGCTGCTTGTTCCTTCACCCTCTTCGGAAGAGACCTCCTTGATTCCCTTTCCCCGAACCGGGATCTGGATGTCCACCCCGATGGGCAATTGAAGCCGTAGCTCGTCGATGGCCCGGTCTACAATTGCGAGCCGCAGGTCATTCCTGACACGGATCCTTCCCTCCAGGGCCAGCAGGTGGGTCAGGGCCTGGTATTCACCGATGGGCTTGCGATGGTTCAGGGTGATCCGGATGGGGGTGAAGGCCTGGCTGGTGGTCGAGCTGAGGCCTGCAACAAGATCCGAATCTTCCTCGATGAAATCCATGAACCGGGAATTCAGCAGGGCATCTGCCTTCATGGCCTCCCAGCCCGGGAGGTCCGGGACAACGGCGTACATCGAGTCGGGGAGCCTGACCCCGATCTCGGCTCTTGATTTAGAAGCTGCGGTGAAATGTGGAATTGCCAGCTCAAGCTGGCGCTGCGGCCAGTCGATGTCCGGCGAGAAGTCCTCGTGGTCGAGGCGGAGGCTGAGGGTCAGTGGAGCCCTTGTATCAATGGCCTTGCGAAGCTCGATCTCGATAGTCCTGTTTCCGGCTGGGCCGACGACTTCCCAGGAGAGATTCCGCTTCGGGGAGCCTTTCCCCCTGGCAAGGGCCTCGAGATGAACGATCTTCCAGGGAGACGGCAGGGAGAGGCTGAAGCGGTATTCGCTGCCATGGGTTACATCCACCTGGTAGATGGCGTCGAGTGACACTCCGCCTTCAAGGACCCTGACAAGCCCGGCAGCCCGGCTCTCGAAGCTCCTGGGCTCCTCACTGGTGGTCAGCTCCACCCGTATATCCTCGTCGGTATAGGAAAAACACCGCTTGTCTTCGGGGCCGACTGAAGGGAATGTCCCTTCGGAAAGAGCAACCTCGACGGCTCCAGCAGAGGGCTTGATCTCAAGTCGCTCGGGCCTGGTTGAGCAGATAGCCAGGTAGCCGCTGTTTGAGTAGGCCGAGATAAGACCCGGGGGGCCGACGGTGTAGATTTTCGACCGGCTTTCGGCTTCCCCGGCTGTTTCCCCGGTGAGGATTCCATCGAACCGGATCAGGGTCTTCCCCATGACAGGCTCGTTCAGCAGGACCCGGATCCCGTCTTCTATGCGCTGCCAGGAGTGGACAGCTTTACCTGCAACGGTGACAACCCGGGC
>CAZTRG010000011.1:0-5510 GCA_964615885.1 uncultured Planctomycetia bacterium
CCTTGGCGGTGTTGCGATTCTCGCATCGGGACAGTCCTCCTGGGCAGCGGTCAAGGCCGAGGTCAGCGAGAGGCGGGTCATCTCCCAGAACCCCGGCCGCTACCACGGCTGGCCGACCCTGTCTACGCGTGTCAGCGGACAGCTCCTGCTGGTCTGCTCCGGCGGCCGGGAGGGCCATGTCTGTCCCTTCGGCAGGGTTGAGCTGATGCGCTCCGATGACAACGGCCTGAGCTGGACCTTCCCCCGCGTGGTCATGGATGGCGGAATCGATGATCGCGATGCGGGAGTTATGGAGACCTCCAGCGGTGCCATGCTGATCACCACCTTCACCTCCAATGCCTACGAGCCGATGCTGGCGGCGGCGGAGGCCAAGCCCGGCTCCTGGGATGAGAAACGACTCGAGAGGTGGCAGGCAGCGCACTACCGTCTCTCGCGGCCGGCCCGCAGGGCAAGCCTCGGGGTCTGGATGATCCGCTCGACCAATGGCGGCATCACCTGGTCCGGCCGCTACAGGACGATCGTCAACAGCCCACACGGTCCGATCGAGCTCTCGAACAATCGCCTGCTCTATGCCGGCAAGGAATTGTGGAAGGGAACCCGGGTGGGTTTTGCCCATTCTGTTGACGATGGCGAGACCTGGAAGTACCTGGCGGATCTGCCCGTGCGAGAGGGTGACAACAAGGCAGATTACCATGAGCTTCACGCGGTCGAGTGCACCAGCGGGCGGATCGTCGTGCATATCCGCAACCACAACAAGAAGAACGGGGGGGAGACCCTCCAGAGCCACTCCACCGATGGAGGCAAGACCTGGTCAACGCCCCGATCGATCGGGGTCTGGGGATTGCCATCGCATCTCATTCGCCTGCGGGATGGACGCCTGCTGATGTCCTACGGGCATCGGCGAAAGCCGCTGGGCAACCAGGCGCGTATCAGCGCCGATGAGGGCAAGACCTGGTCGGAGCCCATGCTGATCTCAAGCGATGGTCATTCCGGAGATCTTGGCTACCCCAGCACCGTGGAGTTCCCCGATGGCTCCCTGATCTCGGTCTGGTACGAGCGGCTGAAGAATTCCCCGAACGCGGTTCTGCGGCAGGCGGACTGGCAGATCAAGGGCTGAGCTCCGGCCGGATCACTCCTCCGGACGCGCCCAGGAGGCGAAGGAGTCCCCGATGCCGCAGGCCAGGTAGCCGCCGTCAACCACCAGGGTGTGTCCGTTGACGAAGGAGGCAGCCGGGCTTGAGAGGAATACGGCTGCGCCGGCGATCTCCTCTGGTGTTCCAAAGCGTTCCATGGGGGTGTTTTCGATGATCCTTCTGCCCCGGTCGGTTCCCTCGAGGAATTTGCGGTTCAGATCGGTCGGGATAAAACCCGGGGCGATGGCATTGGTACGGATGCCGTGCTTGGCCCATTCATTGGCGAGGCTGCGGGTGAGCCCCATGATGGCGCTCTTGGCCGCCGCGTAGGCGGTAACCTCGACAAGGTCGACGAAGGAGCTGATGGAGGCAATGTTGATGATCGATCCGGAGCCCTGCTCCTTCATCGTCTCCATCGTGGCCTTGCAGCAGCGCAGGCTCCCCGTCACATGGGATTCGTGCACTGTGTTGAACTCTTCGAGGGTCAGCTCCGTGGTTGGTTTCCTGATAATGATCCCTGCGGAGTTGACCAGGATGTCAATGCGGCCAAACCTCTCGAGCGCCTTGGCCGTGGTCTCCTCGACGCTCTGGTCATCGGTGACATCGAGGCTCTGGCCTCCGACGGCATCCTCGCCGGCGGACTCGCCCAGCTCCGCCACAGCCGTCTCGACCTTCTCGGCTGTACGCGAGCCGATCCAGACCCTGGCGCCGGCCTCGAGGAAGGCCTGGGCGATCGCCTTGCCGATTCCGCTGGCTCCTCCTGTAATCAGTGCGGCCTGTCCTGTCAGATTGAAACGGTCACTCATCTTATTCTCCGGCTTCCTGGCTTAGGGGGCAGTTGTTAAGGGACTCATCCGGCAATGCAGAAAATCAGGACCCTGCGGGCCACATGGCGGCCTCGACCTTTTTGAGGCTGACGCCCAGCAAGGTGCCGGCCAGCTTTTCAAGCTCAGCCCGGGAGCCCTGGAAGTGGTAGGTTGCGTGGCGGTGGCTGATGGATTCGCCTTTTTTGAGGGCCCTGACCGGTGAGGCGCTCTCCAGCTCGAAAAATGCATCCGCTGCAACCTCTGTGATGTCATCACCGCCATTGTTGTAGCTCTGGAAAGCATCGCCGCCATAGGGCTTCTCCTGCTTGACCTGCCAGGTCGAGTTGCCGTAGCGCTCCATCGTCTCAGGGACACTGAAGCGGACCACCGTCAGCAGGTTCTTACCGAAGTCAAAGGAGCCGGCGAGGCCTGTGGTGCGCTGCTGGCTGAGACCGAACTTGCCGACCTTCCTGGCGTCTCCGCGAAAGATGACGGCCTTGTCGATGACCTTCAGCCGGTCGCCGCCGACCTTGCCGAAGTAGTTGTCGTTGTAGGGGGGCTCGCTGTCCTCTGCCGATGCCTTGAAGGGCGCGATGACAACGGCCTGGTCCGATGCATTGAGCATTCCCAGGATCCAGATCCCGATCAGGCCGGAGGCTGGGTCCCAGTCAGTTTTTCCGCTGTTCTGGAGCTGGTTGTCTGAATAACAGCCAAGGTAGCTGATGCCGGCCGGCAGCTCGATTCCAAGCTCGGTCTTGAGCTTGGTCGATGGGATCAACCCGATTTCGCGGCTGACCTTAACCTGGAATTTCACACCGCCCAGGTTCGTGACCTCCATCTCCCTGTGCAGGTTGATTCGATCAGCATGCTTTTCCTGGACCTCGAAGGCGCCCTTGTCAAAATCAGCCGGAACCTGCCAGTTCTCACGGCTAAGCTCTTCAGCACCCGGGGGGAAATAGACCCCGTACTGTCCCGCCTCCGGGCCGATCCAGAAGCGGTCAAGCCCACCGAAGTTGTTGAAGTGCTTGTGGACCTCTCCCTCCTCGATGGTTTTCCGGGGTACCAGGCCGGTTGACTCAACATTGCCGACCCTGGCGGTCATGATCCGGCCCTGCAGGCGTGGGCTGACGATAATCTTTGAGCCGTTTTCACCCTGGAGCACTACTGCGTCGGCGGTGCTGTCGAGAAATTCGCGGATGCTCTCAAAACCCGCGGAGCCTGAGAGGCAGCCTGCGAGATTGAAAAGACTGCAGCAGAGAAGGGGCAGCAGAAGGATCGATTTGTTCATGTCCCTGTACCGTAAAAAAGGTTGCTTGGAGTGGCCTCAATTCAGTTTCAGTTCGAACGGGATGATCCCGTCTTGCAGTGGCGCTGTCAACATGCTGCATCGAGCTTCTTTCTCCACTTGTGAGGGTTTTCCGCTGCTGTTAGAATGATGGTCCGGTTGGCCGCTTGGCCTTCCGGTTTTATGAGGGCAATAAGGTGCTCGGACAACGGGTCAGGTCCTAACGGAAGCAGCCCAGCTGGGATTTCCTTATGTGCCCTCACTTTATATACAGACCCCGGCAGGGCTCCCGCCTCTCTTTGTGGAATGGTTTTTCATCTGCATGGAATTCCTCTGTCGGTTAGAATCCGGTTTTCCAGGAGCGAATTGAAACTGTTCACGCAGAGTCGCCAATTCTGCTGAATTCGAGGAAGCGGATGAAATACGAAGTCATCGCCCGGAGGTATCGTCCCCGGCAATTCGAGGAGGTGGTCGGGCAGGAATCAATAGCCCAGACCCTCAGGGGTGGAATCCTCCAGGAGCGGATGGCTCATGCCTATCTTTTCGCAGGGCCCCGGGGCGTCGGCAAGACCTCCATGGCAAGGATCTTTTCCAAGGCCATCAACTGCCCGAAGGCCCTGGACCGCAGCAGGCCTGAGAAAGAGTGGGCCCGTCCCTGTGACAAGTGCACGGTCTGCGATGCTGTTCACACCGGCCAGGATATCGATGTGATCGAGCTCGATGGCGCCTCCCACAGGGGGATCGAGGATATTCGCGCGATCATCGAGGGGGTGAACCGCCCCGCCTCCCGCGGCCATTACAAGGTCTACCTCATCGATGAGGTCCACATGTTGACCCGTGAGGCCTTCAATGCACTGCTGAAAACCCTCGAGGAGCCGCCGGCCCATGTAAAGTTCATCTTTGCCACCACCGAAGCCCATAAGATTCCCGACACCGTCCTGTCGCGCTGCCAGCGCTTTGATTTCCAGCCGATCCGGGAGGGTGATACCGTCAAGCGGCTCAAGCAGATCTGCAAAGCCGAAAAGCGCAAGGTTAGCGGAGACCTGCTGGGCAAGATTGCGCGTTATTCGCGAGGCGGTATGAGAGATTCGCAGACTCTCCTTGACCAGCTGATGACCTATTGCGATGGAGACCTTACCGAAGATGGGCTCGACCGTCTCACCGGGAGGGTCTCGACGCCTGAGCTTGAGGGCATCCTGGCTGGGCTGGTCGCTGGAGATGCGGGAGGGGTTCTTTCGGCGGTGCGGGCCTGTCTGCAGGCCGGCGCTGATCCCCTGGTGCTGGTGGAACAGGTTATTGAGCAGCTGCACGGTGAGCTGGTAAGGGTTCTTACCGAGGGTGGTGGGGCGGATGCTTCAAAGGAGGATAGCCCAGCGGATCCCGTCGACAAGATGATCGGCTGCCTGCAGATTTTACTGAGTACAGCCAGCCAGCTTAAATCTTCCGCCTATCCGGATGTGGCTGTCGAGGTGGCCCTCGTTAAGCTGGCCCGGCTCGAGGACCCGCGTTCGCTTGACAAGGCGCTCGACCAGCTTACGAAAATGTAACACAAGATCGGCCAGGTTTCTGCCGGCCCAGGCGGGGGCGCCGGAAACGCCGCCCCGGCACCGGGCCAATCCTCCAGCCGCCCGGCTTCGCCCGGGGGGGGAGGGGCCTCGTCCTCTCAGCCTGGTGCGCAAGCATCGCTTGAGGCGCAGCCGGAGTCAGCTGTCGCTGTGGCTGAGCCGCCCAGCCAGGAGCCGGTGCAGGCCGAAAGCGAAACGTCTTTTTCCGAGCTGGCCGCCTGCTGGGATCAGCTCATTGCCGGCATGAAGGAAAAGAGCCTCAGTATGGCAGAGTTCCTGCGCGATGCGCGGCTGGAAGAATCGGACGCGCCGGGGGAATTCCTGATCCTCGTTCATGACGAGTTGAGCTTCAGGCAGCTGCAGAAACCGCACCGGATCGATGCCATTGTCGAGGTCGCGCGCCTCCTGACCGGTGCTGACTGGAAGATCAGGATCCGAATTGCTGAATTGGCTGAGCAAGATGAGGGCCCAGCGGAAGAGCCTGAAGCGGAAGAGACCACAAGGGAAGAGACCGGTCCGGAGGAACCCGCGGTACAAGAAACTGCTGCAAATGAGCCTCCTGCGAATAAACCTGCTGCGAATAAACCTGCTGCAGAGAGCGGCAGCGCCAATGGCGCAGGAGACGATTCTGATGTTGATAAAACTCTGAAAATATTCAAGGGCCGTGTGGTCTAAGCCAGCGGCTGTAACCCGCCAGGAATATAGAGACGATGAACCAGAA
>CAZTRG010000012.1:0-17094 GCA_964615885.1 uncultured Planctomycetia bacterium
TCGCCGGTGCGCGGGTGGCCATCGAGGACGCCGTGTTTTTTGCCGTAGACGCCGCCGTAGACTGCGTGCAGGATCCCATCACGCTTTCCGCCGGCGGGGCGCTGCAGGAAGGTGGTGGTGAAGAAGCGCTCCCCGTTTGGCAGGAACTCGACATCCACCGGGTTGTCCATTCCTCCTGTCATGACGGATTCGACCCAGGGGCTTCCCGGCCTGCGCCTGAAGATATGGGCGGCGCGGCTTACCAGGGGCTTGCCGGCAGGCCGGGCGTGGGTCTGCTCGGCGAAGGCTCCCTTGCACCAGTAGATCCAGCCGTCCAGCCCGAGGTAGGGGCCATGCAGGTCATTGGCGCAACCGGTCAGGGTGCCCTTGAACCATTCTTCACGCCGGTCACAGACCCCGTCCCCATCGGTGTCGGTCAATTTCCAGATGCTGGGGGGAGCTGAGACATAGAGCGAGCCATCATGCCAGAGGGTGCCCTCGGGGAACATCATCCGGTCGGCGAAGATGGTCCTCTTGTCGTAGATCCCGTCTGCATCCCGGTCTTCAAGTCTGAGGATACGGTGGGGCCTCTTCTTGAGCTGCTCTTCTACCTTCTCGTTGCTGCCGGAAGAGTCGCTGACATAGAGATAGCCCTTCTCGTCGAGGGTGGCCGTGATCGGGCGGCTGCAGCGCCCGGGGGCGCAGGCTGCCTCGATGGAGAAGCCCTCCGGCAGGGTAAATCCATGGGATCCGATGCGCTGCTGGCCGCTGGCTGCAGGTGCAGTCAGCAGGAGGCAGGCCAGGAAGAATGTTTTGCAGAGAACGTGCATGGTGGCTTTAAACTGTGGAATTCCAGTGTTTCTGACCTAGCTAACGAGCCTACATCGCCCGGGTACAGAAGAAAACCTTTCAACTACTTGCACCTCTAAGCTTCACATGTTGAGATAAAGCCATGAGGCAAAACAAACACTGTTCGGGACCCCTTTCTCGTCGCTCCTTCCTGGAGATCGGTGGTTTGTCTGCCTGCGGACTCGGTCTTGGAGAAATTGAGCGCCTTCGAGCGGAGTCGACAGCTCCCGGGAAGACCTCCAGCGACACCTCCGTCATCTTCGTCTGGCTGCCCGGCGGTCCGCCGCATATGGAGATGTACGACATGAAGCCGGATGCTCCCAGCGACTACCGCGGTGAGTTCCGGCCCATTCCAACCAATGTGAGCGGCCTCGATGTCTGCGAGCTGATGCCGATGCACACCCGCTGTGCCGACAGGTACAACATCGTGCGCTCGGTGCGGCATTCTTTTTCCGATCATGGCGGCGGCCACAAGCGCTTCCTCACCGGCCGGAAGCCGGCGGAGCCTACCGGCTTTGTCAACGATGCCCCGATGGCCGGTTCGCTCGCCATCAAGTCGCTTGAAGGAAAGCGCAAACGAGGCGCCTTGCCCGGCTATATCGCGCTGGTGAAAAAAAACCGCCACGCCGTGGATGTCTACAGCTTCGGTTCTGCCTACCTGGGCGTGAAAACGCATCCTTTCATCGTGCATGCCGATCCCAACGAGGATGGATTCAAGATCGCGAGCCTGGCTGTCGACTCGAGGATGACCGACCGGCTCGAGGACAGGGTCAGCCTGCTCAAGGGGGTTGACAGCCTGCGCCGGGACATCGATTCCGGCGGAGTCTTCTCCTCCCAGGATCATTTCAATACCCAGGCGCTTGAGATGATGGGGTCGACCGAGGTTCGCGATGCTTTTGACCTTTCAAGAGAGGATGAGCGTCTTCGAGAGCGCTACGGCCGTCACTCCTGGGGCCAGCGGGCGATTCTTGCGCGCCGCCTGGTCGAGGCAGGCGCCAGCTTCGTGACCGTGGTGATGGAGAATCCCTACGTATCCGGGGTGAAGTCGCCCAAGAACGGAACCTACAACTGGGATTCCCACGCTGTGAACTGCCATCTCTTTGATGATGCCAGGGTGCGTCTGCCGATCTACGACCGTGTCATCACCGCCATGGTGGAGGATCTCTACGACCGCGGCCTCGACAAAAGAGTTTTGCTGGTGGTGACCGGGGAATTCGGTCGTACGCCGAGGCTCAGGACCCAGGTCGGCAGCCGGACCAAGGTCAACCAGCCCGGCCGCGATCACTGGCCATCGGCGATGTCGATGCTGCTGGCGGGTGGGGGTATGCGCACCGGCCAGGTCATCGGCGCGACCAACAGCAAGGGTGAGCACCCGGTTTCCAGGACGATGACCCCCAACGATGTGTGGGCGACCATCTACCATCACCTGGGTATCGACCATGAGCGTACCTTCAACGATTACGGCGGTCGCCCGATGCCGATTCTCCCCTTTGGCCAGCCGATCCGGGAATGTCTTCCGGCCTAGCCGGAGCTGACGGAAAATCCCAGGCCGGGAGATACTTTCTGGAAGAGGGCTGTTCGCCCGGGCTATGATCTCATCCTCGCAGAAATACTGAACCTGTAGATAAGAACCTGGAGTTGGAGTCATCATGAAAAAGCCTGTAAAGAAAGCTTTAGTAGGTGCTAAGGCGCTGAGCAGAAGAGGGTTCCTCGGTGGAGCAGCAGCCGGTCTTGCGGCGATCGGCCAGGCCTCGGCAGCCCCAGCGGCCTGGGCAGGGAAGCTGCTGCCCAGCGAGAAGGTCAACATGGGCTTCATCGGTATGGGAGGCCACGGCGTCAACAGGAACCTGCGGATGTTCCTGCGCCAGCCGGATGCGCGCGCGGTCGCCGTCTGCGATGTCTACAAGAGCCGCAGCGAGTCAGCGAAGAAGCTGGTCAATTCTCGCTACAAGTCCGATGGCTGCTCCGCCGTCACGGATTTCCGTCGGGTGCTCGACCGCAAGGATATCGACGGCATCATGATCTCCACGCCCGATCACTGGCATGTGCTGCTGTCGGTGCTGGCAATTCGAGCCGGCAAGGACGTGATCTGCGAGAAGCCTACCCTGACCATCGAGGAGGGGAGAATCCTCACCGACACGGTGAATAAGCACAAGAAGGTCTTCCAGACCTCCACCGAGGACAGGAGCCTGGCCTGCTACCTGCAGATGGCGCAGGTCATCCGCAACGGGCTGATCGGCAAGATCCGCAAGGTGGAGGTCGAGCTGCCGACGGGCAACAGGTTCCCGACCATGAAGGCGGTCGCGCCGCCGAAGGATCTTGACTGGGACATGTGGATCGGCCCGGCGCCGAAGATCGCCTACAGTCCCGACCGTCCTGAGCGAGAGCACTGGCGGAATTGTTTCGATCATTCAGGCGGCAAGCTCACCGACTGGGGAATGCACCAGCTCGACACCGTGCAGTGGGCTCTCGATCGTGAGTCCAGCGGTCCGAGCGAGGTCTACGGGGTTGGCACCATCAACGAGGGAAGCGTCTACAACACCTTCATGGACTACGACATCAACTACCGCTATGACGATGGGGTCCATCTTAACGTCAAGTCCGGCGGCACCGGGATGCGTTTCGAAGGGACCGATGGCTGGGTCAGCAACTCCTCGTTCAACCGCCCGATGGAGGCGAGCTCGAAGGAGCTGGTCAAGTGGCGGCCGGGCAAGGGTGATCTCAAGCTGCGCACCTGCGCCGGAGGTGAACACCGCGACTTCCTCGACTGCGTCAAGTCGAGGAAGCTGCCGTACTTCCCCTCCGAGACAGGGCACCGCTGCGCCACCGTGCAGCACATCGGGAACATCTCCATGCTGCTGAAGAGAAAGCTCAAGTGGGATCCGAAGACCGAGAGCTTCATCGGAGACAAGGAGGCCAATGCGATGCGTTCGCGTCCCATGAGGGCCCCCTGGACCCTCGATGCCTGAGACCCCGCGAGGGAGAAGGATGAACGACATGTCCCTGTTGAGAAAGCTTGTCCTGGCTCTTGCCCTTGGCGTTCTGGTCGGGGGGTTCTGCCGGCCACTGGCGGCGGAGGTGCCCAACATCGTCTGGATTCTCGGTGAGGACATCTGCCCTGACCTGGCCTGCTATGGAACCAAGGGGGTCAAGACTCCCCACCTCGACCGCCTTGCCGCAGAGGGGATACTCTATACCCGGGCTTTCACGACCTCGCCGGTCTGCTCCACCAGTCGCAGCGCGATGATGACCGGCATGTACCAGAACGCCATCGGTGCCAACCAGCATCGAACGGCGAACAAGAAGCCGCTGCCGTCCCAGGTCATTCCCTTTCCCCTCCTGCTTCAGAAGGCCGGCTACCATACCGGACTCATGGCGGGCAGGAAGCTCGACCTCAACTTTACGCACAAATCGAAGGAGCTCTTTCCCGGCGGAGACTGGAAGAATGCCGGCGGTAAGCCCTTCATGGTCCAGGTGACCTTCGCCAACACCCATCGCACCTGGCGGCGCTACGCGGCGCTGCCTGTGGATCCGAAGGAGGTCGAGGTGCCGCCCTATTATCCTGACACACCGCTGGTTCGCCGTGATATCGCCGATGGGCTCAGCGAGATGCAGAAGCTTGACCAGCTGGTGGGCGGAGTGCTCAAGCGCCTCGAGGACGAGGGACTTGCCGAGAAGACCCTGGTGGTTTTCATCGGTGACCACGGCCGCTGCCAGGTTCGGGGCAAGCAGTTCCTCTATGACTCCGGCGTCCGGGTGCCGCTGATCATTCGCTGGCCCGGACGCATCAAGCCGGGGACGGTCAATGAAGACCTGGTCAGCTCCATCGATGTGACCGCGACGGTCCTGGCGGCTGCCGGGGTCGGAGTGCCGAAGTGGATGCAGGGCCGCGATCTCTTCGATGAGAAGGCCCCCAAGCGCGATTACGTCATGCTCGCCCGCGACAAGATGGATGCCACCCATGATTCCATGCGTGGCTGCAGGGACAAGCGCTTCAAGTACATCGACAACCTCATGCCCGAGCGCGCCTGGTGCCAACTCAACGAGTACAAGGAGAGGTCCTATCCCGTCCTGGCGCTCCTGAATGTCATGCATCTCAAGGGAGAGCTGAACGAGGTCCAGGACCGCTTCATGAAGTCGACCAAGCCCGAGGAGGAGCTCTTTGATATCGTCGCTGATCCTTTCGAGACGAAGAACCTCGCCGCTGATCCGAAGTACAAGGCCGACCTCGAGCGCATGCGCGGTGTGGTGCTGCGCTGGCGCAAGGAGATCGGCGATGAGGGTGTCAGTGAGAGCTTCCGCAAGGGCGGCTGGTCCAGCAAGTATCCCACCCGCAGCCTTGCAGAATGGGAGAAGATGCTCGCGGACTGGGAGAAGCGGGTGATGAGTCCGGGAGGGCTTGGCGGCAGCCAGGGGAAGAAGAACAGGAAGAAGAAAGGCGCCCGTCCGAAAAAGGCCGGCACAAAGAAGGAATAGGCCTAGTTCTTTTTCTTCAGTGGAACCCTGATGTCGAAGGCATCGATGTAGATCTCCGTTCCGGACTTCATGGTACACCGGAAGGTGTGCCGCCCGGGAGCGAGCGACTGGGCCAGGGGGATCACGTGGTAGCGCTCAACACCCGGGATCCAGGTGTTCACCTTGCCGGAGATCTCCTGTGGGCTTCCCTCATCGATCACCCAGTGAAAGACCCCGCCGTTGAAGGTTCGGGCCCCGACCCAGGAGATTCCCGTACCCTCAAAGGTGAAGCTTGCCGAATCGCCATGGGTGGTTGTCAGGGCCGCTATCTTTTCACTGTAGGCCGAGTTCTTCTCGGTCTCCCAGGAGCCCTTCAGCTTGAGGTCGTCGTGCTCCAGCCGTTCGACCCGGCTCGGCTCTCCGAAGATTTCCCGCAGCCAGGAAAAGACGGAGGCGAGGTCGCCGGCAGAGACGGCCTCCTCGAGGTTCTCCGGCATGAGCGATTTCCCCGCGGCCTGCATCAGCTTGATGTCTTTTCTGAGTACCGTTGCGGTGTTCCCCTCAGCCCAGCGGAGCTTGACGCTGGTGGGGGATTCCGAGTCGACGACGCCGCTGAAGGTGCGCCCGTTCTTCGTCACCAGGGTGTAGGTGTCGAAGCCTGCGGTGATGATGCCGCTTGGGTTGAGGACATCGAGCAGGAGCGATTCGTCGGGGCGGTTCCTGGACTGGGCGAGGTCCGGTCCAATGGGGTGCCCCTGGCCGGCAACCTGGTGGCACTTGGCGCACTGGGCGAGGAAGACCTCCTTGCCGCGAGCGGGGTCGGCCTTGCCGGTGAGGGCGGCGGTATATTTCTCGATGATTTTTTCCCGGCCGCGGTTCAGCCGGGCTGCGCTCAGCACCTTTTCGGCTCGTTGCCGCAGTGCCGTATCGGGATTTTTCAGCAGCCTGTCGATGCGGAGAGCCCCGAGGCTCTGGGGGGGAACCGTCTTCTTCTCGAGGCTCGACAGGAGTGCGCCGAGCCGGTTTTCCCGGCTGAAGACCGCCTCGATAACCTCCTGCTGGATTGCGGGCGAATAGGTCTTCCAGTTTGCAAGGAGCAGGGCACCTGTGCGGGGATCCTCCATGGAGGAGAGAGCCTTGACCGTGGCGAGCTGGATTGCCGGGGACTGCGCGGGGGCCAGCAGACCGCCGCTGATTTTTTCCAGTGTCTCAAAGGGGCCTGTGGCCAGGAACTCGAGTGCCTTGCGGCGCTCCTTCTCAGCCCCTTTGTTATCTGCCGCCTTTACGGCGATCTGATCGTAAAAAACTTTCAGGTCGCTGCTGCCGGAGAGCCCCAGCCTTCCCGCGATCTTCAGGCAGAGGTTCAGTGATTCGCCGCCGGTGTTTTTCAAGAGCTCCAGGAGAGCTTTCCTTCCGCTGCCCTTATCAAGGGATCCGGCCTCTCCATGCTCCAGTCCCTTGTAAAGTCCGCTGAGGCAACGGGTGAGGAGGGCCTGGTTGTCTTTTCCCAGCCGGGCCAGCTCCTGGAATAGACCGCCCAGTTCGTCCTGGCGGCGTCTTGAGCCCGCTATGAGCGCCAGCGATTCGGCCAGGGCAGGATCGGGCTTTGATTCATCCCCCCTCAGAAGCCCGCCGAGGAGCTCACCGGCGGTATTTTTTACAGAGCTGAGGATGGCAGCCTTCATCCATCTTTCTGAGAGGCCTTCCCGTGTCATCTCAACCAGGGCAGCGACAGCTTCCGGGCTGGAGCTCTCACCGAGGCTCATGGCCACCTGCAGGCGCACCAGCGGATCTGGGTCGCCTGTCATCGAGACGATCTTTTTGAGCAGCCGGCCATCTTGTGCGAGTCTCGAATCGGCAAGCCGGAGGGCATGCAGGCGGACGCAGTAGTTGCTGTCCTTGAGAGCAGCCAGGAGATCGCCGGCTGAGAGCTTTCCGATGCCTTCGAGGGTGTAGAGTGCCTGGAGGCGGCCCTGGGGCTGGGCTGCTGAACGGAGCGATCTTGCGAGAGCAGCCAGGGAGCCGGCCGCCTTTTTTTCGATGAGCAGGCGCTGGGCGGTAAGCCGTTGCCAGGGAGTAGGCTGGTCCAGCTTCGCGACCAGCTCGGAGGGTTTCAGCTTCGACAGGTCCGAGGGCGGAGGCTTCCCGGCTGTTGCCGGTGAGATCCTCCAGATCCGCCCACGGTCATCTCCCTTGACCAGCCCGTATTGCTGCTGCAGGTAGCGCGGAATCGCTGAGTAGTCCTCGATGATCTCCCTGTAGAAATCGACCACGTAGAGTGCCCCATCTGGACCTGTGCGCACTCCATTGGGCCGGAACCACTGGTCTGTAGAGGCGAGAAATTCCTTCGAGCCATCAGCCTCCGGTCTCGAGGTCCTGTACCCGGCGCCATCGCGGCGTAGCTCGGAACGCCGGACCATATTCTGTTGCGGATCGCAGGCAAAATGGCTGCCCTGGTAGGGCTTCCCCAGGAGCTCTGCCCGGTAGACCAGCTGTCCGCATGCAGAGGTGAGGTAGCCGTTGGCGGTTGCCTCCATGCGGCCATAAAACTTGACCCAGCGCGGATCCTTGCTGCGGGCGACACGCCAGGGGTGAGGCCTGCTGATGGGGAAAACCCGTGGGTCCTGCCCGGCGTTGGCTACAGCTCCCGGCGTTGGGACGTGAGGATTGCGCACCAGGTACCTGTAGGGCAGCGGGATGGCGTAGAGGGCATGGGAGCCGGTGCTGATGAGGAACCGGTCGCCGGAGTCGGTCAGGCTGAGACCAAAGGTATGATTCGTTCCAGTCACCGGCTCGATAGCGCTGCCATCGGCCTTGAAGCGAAAGTCGTTTCTGCCGAGCTTGACCTCTCCCTCCAGGCGGGGGCCGGTCACTGTTGCGCCGCGGTTTGACCCGGCAACATAGATCCAGTTGTCCTGCCCCCAGCGCGGATTGTTGATGGCGCGCTCGATGATATGCATCTCGAAGCCGTCAAAGAGGGTCTCGCGAATATCCGCCTTGCCGTCTCCGGTGGTGTCGTTCAGGTAGATGATCTTATAGGCGGTGATGGCGAGAATGCCGCCGCGGGCGGGGATGATTCCGAAGCAACCGGGGATGTCATCGGCCCAGGTGTCGGCCCGGTCCATTTTCCCATCTCCATCGAGGTCGTGGAGCAGCTTGACCCTGCCGTAGGTCTGCCTGCGGGCCTCCTCGAGAGCCTGGGGATTGGCGTAGATTCACCTGATTTTTTTGTCGAGCTAGCCCGTCTTGTTGAGCTCAACGATGTCGAGGTGCCCCTCGAGGTTGTAGCCGTGGATCTCGCAGACGAACAGGCGGCCCTGTTCATCCCAGGCGATGCCGGTAGGGTCAGCCAGCAGGGGTTCGCTGGCCACCAGCTCAATCTTCAGCCCTTCGGCAAGCCTGAACCTCTTGAGGCTCTCCCCGGGAGAGAGAGGCTTCGGGGCATCAGGGGCCGCCCTGATCCCCTCCGCATGGGCAGGGCCCAGGGGCATTGAGAGGAGGGCCACGGTGCTGAAGATCCCCAGCGTCGCGATGAAAGCCAAGTTGAACCGGTTCATGCCTGCTACTCCTTCGGGTACTGTCGATCCAGCAGACGATTCTGAAGATTGAGGCGGAGGGAATCAAGCTCCAGTAAGGGCTGCAGTAAAAAGTAAGCTGAAAGTTCCTTCCGGGTCACTCTGGACCTGAGCAATTTGAATTGATAGATTGGTGGTTCTGAAACGTCAAATACTTTGGGAAGTAATAGTTGAGCAGACGTCCGGGTGGACCGGTCTGGTGCTTGATTAAGCAAAGAATGAGGTACTGCAATGAGCCAGAGTAAGAAAGTCTCTCGCCGCGGTTTTCTTGGAGCTTCGGCTTCAGCGTTAGCCGTTCCCTATTTTGTACCCGGCAGCGCCCTTGGACTGGGCGGAACTGTCGCTCCCAGTGAGCGGGTCGTGCTTGGTGTCATAGGGGTTGGCGGCATGGGCCGTGGAAACATGGGCGCCTTCATGCGCAACAAAGATGCGCAGGTCGTAGCGGTCTGTGATGTAGACAAGAACAACCTTGGGCATGCCAAGAACCAGGTCAACAAGCGCTACAAGAACAATGACTGCCAGGGCTACGGCGACTACAGGAAGCTTCTCGCCGATGAGAAGATCGACGCGGTCTGTATTGCCACTCCTGATCACTGGCATGCCATTTGTTGCGTCGAGGCGGCCAACAACAAGAAGCACATCTATTGCCAGAAGCCCATGACCCATACCTTCGCGGAAGGCCAGGCGGTCGTTGCGGCAGTCAAGAAGAACGATGTGAGATTCCAGGTCGGCAGCCAGCAGCGCTCCTCGGGTAACTTCCGTCGCGCGGCAGAGCTGGTGCAGAATGGAGTGCTCGGTAAGCTCAAGAAAGTAGAGGTCGGACTTCCCCAGGGAAACAGGAATCCTCCCGCGGCGCCGAAAGATCCGGTCAAGCCTCCTGCCCACGTTGACTATAACTTCTGGGTTGGGCCCTCAGAGATGGTGCCCTTTATCCCGCAACGTTTTCATTTCCACTGGCGCTGGCATCTCAACTTCGGTGGCGGCCAGCTGATGGACTGGATTGGCCATCACAACGACATCGCCCACTGGGGTATGGGAATGGACAATAGTGGTCCTGTAGAGGTCCAGGCTTCCGGGTTCAAGTATCCCGCCAAGCTGGATGTCTTCAACGCAGCCTATCACTACAAGATCAGCTGCAAGTACGCCAATGGCGTCACCTCGACCATTACCTCCAACGAGGCCAACGCCCAGGGAGCCAAGTGGTACGGAGAAGACGGCAGCTGGATCTATGTCAGGCGCGGCCGCTTCCAGGCCTCGAATCCTGAGTGGACCAAGGGCGGCTTCAATGCCGGACCCAAGAAGGTCTACAATTCGCCTGAGCACCACAGGAACTTCCTCGATGGTTGTAAGACCAGCAAGGAGTGTATCTGCACGGCGGAGATCGGCCACCGCTCGATTACTCCGGGTCACCTCGGCATGCTGAGCCAGGCTCTTGGCGGCAAGAAGCTGAAGTGGGATCCTGAGAACGAGAAGATCGTCGGCGATGCAGCTGCTGACAAGCTTCTCAAGACTGTCGATTACCGTAAGCCCTGGACCCTCTGAGTTACCACAGGGTTCCAAGCTTGCGTTTTGAGTTGATTAAAACCAGGGCGGTAAGGCTGAAGAGTCTTACCGCCCTGGCTTTTTTCGTTTTTTCTGCCGGCACTCTTTGCTCACAGGAGCAGAAAGAGTCGCGTCTCGATTTCGCCACGGAGCTCTCCCCGCTGCTCAGGAAGTACTGCTTCGGATGTCATAACGCGAAGCGGAAAAAAGGCGATATCGATATCGAGTCAGCGCTCCGCGCCCGGCCGCTTGTCAGCCGCAAGGAGCTCTGGGTAAATGTCCTTGCGAGGATCCGGGATGGTGATATGCCACCGGAGGATGAAGACCAGCCGGGCTCCCAGGAGCGCCGCAAGCTCATCAGCTGGCTTGATGACTCCATCAATCATTTTGATTACAGCAAGGTTCGCGACCCCGGATATGAACCTGCCAGGCGTCTTACCAGTCGCGAGTACAACAATACCGTCGAGGATCTCTTTGGAATCAAGGGGACCTTCAGCAGCGGCTTCCCACAGGATCTCAGTGGCTCAAGCGGCTTTGACAACAGCGCCAACACTCTCTTTACCACGACGCTCCTGCTGGAGCGCTATATCGGCGCCGCTGATATGGTTTTGCGGGCAGCCCTGCCGCAACAGCCCCGAAACGGGGAGGAGAAGAAACGCATCGCTGCGTTCTTCACCGCCCGCCCGGGGCCGGGGGTCTCTCAGGAGAAGGCTGCACGCAAGGTGTTTGAGCATTTTCTTCCCAGGGCCTACCGCCGCCCCCTGGATCCCGTCGAGCTGGAGGATGCGCTTGAGCGCTTCAGGCGCTTTCGTTCAGAAGGCCTCGATTTTGAGGCTGCTGCCAGGGAGGTAGCCCGGGTTGCCCTGATCTCACCCAAGTTCCTGATCAAGACAGAGAAGCGATCCCCCGATGGCCGGGAGGTCGAGGTCGATTCATGGGGGCTTGCCTCCCGGCTTTCCTATTTTCTCTGGGCCTCGATGCCGGATGATGAGCTGTTCGCCCTGGCACGGAAGGGAAGCTTGTCCGATCCCGCCGTTCTTGACGGCCAGGTGGCCCGGATGCTCAGTGATCCCCGGGCCGGGAGCCTTGGTCATATCTTCGCGGCGCAGTGGCTCGGCTACGAGATCCTCGGGACGAGGGTGCGCCTGGACCCGATCGATAACCCCTGGTGTACCGATACCCTCATGAAGGCGATGAGAGAAGAGACCTCCATGTTCTTCAACGAGTTGATCAGGAAGAACAGGCCGGTCACCGAGCTCATCGATGCTGATTTTACCTACCTCAACGAGGAGCTGGCGCGGCACTACGGTATCGAGGGAGTGAAGGGCAGCAGGATGAGACGCGTCAAGCTCGGAGAGAGTGTTCGGGGGGGGATCCTCGGTCATGGCAGCATCCTCGCCTGTACCTCTTTTCCCGGCCGCACCAGCCCCGTGGTCCGTGGGAACTGGATCCTCACCGAGATCCTCGGGACGCCCACTCCTCCTCCGCCACCGGATGCAGGAGAGCTTGCCGAGAGGATCAGTGAGAACCGCCGCCTGGACGCCCGCCAGAAGCTTGAGCTTCACAGCAGAAAGGCGTCCTGCCGGGCCTGCCACAGCCTGATCGACCCGCTGGGGTTCAGCCTGGAGAACTTCGACTGGTTTGGCAGATGGAGGGAAAGAAACAGGGGGAAGAAGATCGATGCCAGTGGACGCCTTCCCGATGGAACCCGCTTTGAAGGAGTGCAGGGATTGAAGAAGGTGCTGACAGAGCGAAGAAAGGGTGAGCTCGCCAGCCAGCTTATCCGGAAGCTTCTTTCTTACTCGCTTGGCCGACAGCTGCAGTATTACGATGAGGGTATCGTTCGGGAAATTGCCGCAAAGGTTGAAAAGGGCGATCTTCGCTTCAATTCCTTGATCGCTGCGGTGGTGGGAAGTTACCCTTTCAGATATAAGAAAAATCGTTCTCCCCGGAAGTGAGATTGAAGATGAAAAACCTCAAGATGTCGCGAAGAAGGGTCCTGCGGGGCATCGGGGCGAGCCTGGCTCTTCCTTTTCTCGATATCATGGCAGCGGATCTGCCCCCGGCCGGCGCCGCAAAGCGCCCGCTTCGGCTGGGCTATCTCTATTTTCCAAACGGGGCTTCGGAGGGCAGCTGGGAAGCGAAGAAGACAGGAAAAGATGGCAGGCTGCTCGAGCTCAACAGGTGGATGGAGCCCCTTGAGCCCTTCCGCAATGAGCTCATCATTCCCCGGAACATGTGGACCCCCAGGGGTAATGGACACGGTGCGGGAACCGCCACCTGGCTCACCGGGTATTCCTACGATGGAGAGGAGATCAATGCCGGGGGGCAATCAGCAGACCAGGTGGCCGCCGGGCATTTCAGCGGAAAGACGCTTCTTCCTTCCCTTGAGCTCTCCTGCCAGGGAGAAGGATATTTCTCCAATGACCTGCCCCGAAACAGCATCTCCTGGGCTTCCGCCGGCCGGCCGACGAGCCGGGAGGTGGTTCCGAGGACGGTCTACGACCGGATGTTCAGAACATCTCGGCAGGGGCTCAACAAGAGCGTTCTTGACCTGGTGCTGGCCGATGCCAGGAGCCTGCTCCGGAAGGTCGGTCGTGACGACAGGCGCAAGGTGGATGAATACCTGGAGTCGGTTCGTTCGGTGGAGAAGCGGCTGGAGTTTGCTGACACCCAGGCGCGGCGCCTGCAGGCAGACCGGGCACTCACTGATACCCTCGTCCGTCCCCGGCCGGGAATCCCTGCAAGCCACCAGGAATACGTGAAGCTGCTGCTGGACATGATGCTGCTGGCCTTCTGGTCCGATGCCACGCGGGTCTGCAGTTTTATGCTCGATCACGGGCAGAGCAACCGCTATTTCGATTTCATCCGCGGAGTAAAGGGGACCTGGCACGCGCTCTCCCATTACAAGGATATCAACGGCAAGACCGAGGATGATGATGGCAAGACCTCGTGGTCCACGGTCGGCTCGAAGAAAGAGATGTACAACGCTGTGACCAGGTGGCACCACGAGCAGGTCGCCTACCTGCTGGGGCGCATGAAGACGATCCGGGAGGGAGCTGGGGGCACCCTGCTTGATAACTCGCTGATCCTCTATGGATCGAGCATCTCCGATGGGCATGAACACGGCTCGAAAAACCTGCCCCTGTTGCTGGCAGGAGGGCGAAGCGCCGGGGTCAGCCCGGGCAGGCAGCTTGAGTCGAGGCGCAGAACGAGTCTCTCTGATCTGCACCTTGCCATGCTGCAGAAGGCCGGAGTCAAGGCGGCTGAGTTTGGTGACTCTGAGCGTCCCCTTGGGTCCCTCGACGGCTGAGTGGGCTGCCCTGGAGTCAGCCCGGAACGTTTTTATTCTTCCAGGGAACCGGAACGGTGCTCTACAAGGACACTCCATTCTCCCTTGTAGCGCACCCGCATCCTGACCGGCAGGTTCGCCTTCAGCTCGAGCGGGGATTCATAGGGCCGGGCTGAGGGGCTCACCTCCTCTTCAGCTCCCCGGGGATCCTGTCCCCCGAGGCAGTAGTAGATTCGTCCCCGGGGTGCAGAGAGTTCGAGCTGGCCGTCCGTGGACAGGCTGTAGCGTGGGGGGGTTATGTCAGGCATCAGCCCCTGGCGCCAGAGCTGCGAGAGGACGACTCCGCTTCGAAGGGGCAGGAAGTCATTCAGGATCCGGTTGGCTTCTCTTCGCCAGTCATCATCCCTTGTCCGGGGGCCTGAGTTCCCACCTCCGAAGATTCCCAGGAAGCCTCTGCGCCTGTTGCCGAGGTCACCCCAGCGCGCTGATTCGCAGACCACCGCCTGTTCAATCTGCTTCATTCTCTCCAGGAAGGCCGTACGTGTTTTCTGCGGACTCAGGATTCCGCCGGGGGAGAGCAGGCTGTAGGCACGGTCAGCAACAAGACGCCTGAACTCAGCGTTTGCCAGGCATTGTTGCCAGAGCCACTGGGGGTTGCTGCGCTCAAAGTCGTCTCCGGCCGGGAAGGGGCCCGTCCTGTCTTCAAGAACATCCAGGAGGGTGTGTTCGGCATCCCAGATGAAGAAGCGGAAGCCGTGTGAGCCGTCTCGATTCCTGATTCCATGCCAGTTATTGCCGATTCGATTTCCTGCGAAGCGCGAGATCGGGGAATCGAGGTTTCCTCCATAGAGGATGACCAGCATGTAGTCGATCAGGCCCTCGACATCGAGCAGGTTCTCGTATTCAGCATTCGCGCTTCCATCGGGGTTCCTGCCCTGGATGCGCTGGTAGGCGGCAGGCTCTTCGAGCCCAGCGCCGGCGAGCTCATGCAGGCGTCTCCAGGCTTCGAGGTCGCCATCGGTCGCTGTGATGGTATAGGAATTCCCTCTCCCGCTGTCGACCTTGACCACATCATAGTCTTCCTTGACGCCGCCGAAATAGCTGCTTGCAAAGGAGGCCTCCGGTCTTTCGCAGGAATTGTAGAGGCCCCAGTACTGGCCGTTGAGATAGAGGTGGTAGTAATCACCCCGGACGGCAGGTCTTCCCAGCGCCAGCTGGAGATCCCGGCTGAACTGGTCACGCAGGAAGAGTCCCTTGCTGTCGCCTCCCATGTTCCAGGAGTAGTTCTGCGAGCAGCGCATATCTACATTGTCAAACTCCTGGCTGGCAGCGGACCCGAAGAAGGGGTATTTCAGCTTACCCTTGCCGTAGAGCTTGCGGAAAAAGAGCCTGAAGGCGTGCTTGGGGTTTTCCGGTGTACGGCTGAACCCTCCCCTGATCCTGACTCCGCAGTTGATATCAAAACCGGGGATTCCTTCAGCCGGCAGCAACTCGAAGGAGCCCGGACGCTCGTTTTCACGTCCCTGCCTCGTTGCGTTTGCATAGATCCCTGTATCTGAGCTGAAGAGCTCAGCCGGGTCGACAACCAGGGAGACAGAGGGAATGGCCTGGAGATCAGAGATGATGGTTTTGCGGTAGACGGGGTCCATGGTTACCGCCGAGTCCATTCCGTAGTCGACCCGGTTACGGCCCCACCTGTAGTAGCCACCCGCGGGCGGCAGGCCGTCTCTTGATTGAGAGACTACATCGCCCAGGAAGAGATAGGTGCGGGTTTCAGTGAAGCCGGCGGTATATCCTTCGGCAAAGGCCCGGGCTCGAACTACTGTCGACCGGTCAATCTCGAGGGTGTCTTTGAATATCAGGGAGCTTGATTCAGCCGGGTCCGAGCAGTCGAGAGTGTAGCGGATCACTGCTCCTTCCAGGGGGGAGGTGAGCTCGAGCTCGAATGGCTCATCCTGGATGCCATGTGGATGGCTGAATACAACCCTCGGTGTGCGCTCGAGAGCTGCACCCTCGGCAGGCAGCTCTTTTTTTTCATCCGGGCCGTCTTCCTGCTCTTCCTTCGCCTCCGGCTCTTCTCTTTCAGGACGCTCAGGGGGGGGCTCTCCCGCGGCCCTGGCTTTGCGGAAACGGTCGAGCTCTTCCTGGCTCAACCTGTCGTCATAATCGAGGTCGTAGTTCTGCAGGTTGTTTCTGCCTGCCCGGCGTGTTTTTGAGTCGCGCAGCAGGGCTGAACGAAGACGGGTGATGGGAAGATCGCCGACCAGCCCTGCATCCATGGCTTTGTAGAGCCGGACGATCTCTTCACCATCGAGGGTCCCGTTCTTGTTCTCGTCGAAGGTGTTGACCACCGCCTGCCATTGATCACGCGAAACGGAGGGGGGGATTGCGGATTCTTTCGGAGGCGGAGAGTTTTCTTCCTGCCGCCAGCGTCCGCCTCTTCTACCCCTGCGGCGAAAGGAGGAGCGGGATCGCGAGGCGATTGCTTTTCGAACTTCCTCACGTTCCTGTGCATCGAGCCAGCCGTCTTCGTTCGCATCGTGTTTCGACAGGAGCTCCTTACGGACCTCGCCAATGCTTGGCAGCCTGCTTCCCTGGCAGTACCCGGAGGGAGCCTGGAGCAGGGCGGCGGGGAGAGCCAGCAAAGAAATGAAGAGTCGACGGGAAAGCAACATGTCGCTTCAGGAGCCTTGTTTGATGAACCAGCCCGGTGAAGGGCGCAGTGACTTGACCTCCGGCCTACTATCCATCCCCGCCTGCTGCAGATCCAGCGTCATCTTGTAACCACTTGTCACAAGGAGAGTCCGGTAACCGGCAGGGGCTCAGCAGGGTGGCCCTCAGGCGAGGATGTCCTTGATGACGTGGGATTCTTCGACCCCCGTAATCTTCTGGTCGAGTCCCTGGTGGCGGTAGGTGAACCGGTTGTGGTCGATTCCCAGCAGGTGCAGGATCGTGGCGTTGAGGTTCCTGATCGGCTGCGGATTCTCGATGATGTTGTAGCAGTGGTCATCGGTCTTGCCGTATTCAAAGCCCTTCTTGATCCCCGCGCCGGCCATCCACATGGTGAAGCAGCGGCCGTGATGATCTCGCCCGTGGTTGTTCTTGGTCAGCTTACCCTGGGAATAGATGGTTCGTCCGAACTCGCCACCCCAGATGACCAGGGTGTCATCCAGCATGCCCCGTTGCTTGAGGTCCTGGACGAGACCTGCAGCTGCATGGTCGATACTCTGGCATTGCCCGCGGATCAATTTCGGAAGGGAGCCGTGTTGGTCCCAGCCGCGCTGGAAGAGCTGGATAAACGGAACGCCACGTTCTGCCATGCGGCGGGCGAGTACACAGTTGCGGGCGAAGGTGCCCGGTTTTTTCGAATCCGGACCATACAGCTTGTAGGTATCCTCCGGT
>CAZTRG010000013.1:0-4739 GCA_964615885.1 uncultured Planctomycetia bacterium
CCCGAAGGCGACCTCCTCGGTGCTGAAGCCCAGCGAGCGGCCCTGCAGCCGCAGAATCGTCAGGCCGGTGGCGCCCTCCTCCCCGAGGCTCTCCTCCAGGCTCTTCGGGCAGACCCACACCAGGCCCACCAGGACCTCGACCAATTCCAGGTCGCAGACCGGGCAGCCTCCGGGGTCATCGACAACCACCTCGGGGTGGCGGGTGCACTTCCAGATCTTGCCCTCCGGAACAGCCACCAGCAGCTTGTCGCAGACGGTACAGCCTGCGGGGACAACCGAGGCCGACTCAAAATGATCCACGCAGAGAAAGGTGCCGACGCTCTTTTGCCGGGTCAGCTCCAGCTTGCAGACACTGCAGCTGCCTTTTTCACCGCTGACAACCCGCGGATGCTCCCTGCAGGAAAAATGCACCGTCCCGCCGGAATCTCCAGCAGGGGCCGGATGGCTGCCGGGACCTTTCCCGCAGCCCGCAAAACCCGCCACACAGGCGAGGCTCAGCAGCGCAAGGATTCTTTTCAGCCGTGGAGACTTGTCCCTTTGCAAAGGCATGTTTTGCCTCTTGGATTCAGCAAATATAAGATATCGGCAACAAAGTACTTCGCATTGAAACGGTACCGGAGACAGCGGTGAAGAAAAAAAAGGCCCTTCTGCTGATCTACTGCATCGCGTTGGCCCCTGCTGCCCTGGCGCATGACATTGTCACCTCGCGCTATACCTACCGTGAACACGTCCTGCCGATCCTCAATGCGCACTGCGTTCGCTGCCACAGCCCCGATGGCCCGGCACCCTTTCGGCTGACGAGCTACCTCGATGCCCGCCCCAGGGCAGAGGCGATCAAGGAGGAGGTTCTGCTGAGGAACATGCCGCCCTGGTTTGCCGAGGAGGGAGAACATCAGCTCATCGGCGAGGACCGGCTGAGCGCAAGCGAGCTCGATATCCTGGTCGAATGGACCAGCGGTGGAGCGCCGGAGGGAGAGGGACAGGTCTACACCGGCGCACCCCGCAAAAAGAGAGCGCCCGAAGTGGCCGACCTCGAGCTCGAGATCCCGGAGCTGGTGCTTGCTCCCGGGCGAAAACAGAAAACCGTGCAGGTAAGGCTCGCAACAGGACTCAAGAAGCCGGCCTGGATCACCGCCTGGGAGCTCAGCACCGCCAAGGTCGACCTGCTGCGCCTGGCCACGCTCCACCGCGATGAGCCCGCTGCCGAGAATTACCTCGGCACCCGGATGTCCGTCGATGGAAAGCTCAGCTGGAATGGCGCCGGAGCATCCATCTCCCCCGGCCAGGAGCTCGTCCTGACCATCCTCTACTCCCGGCCCTGGCGCCTCGGCAACAGGAAGGAAGGCGCGCGCGGAAAGCTCCGGCTGTGGATGGCCGAGGCCAGGCCAACCCGTCTTCTCCAGGCCAGGCAGCTCGCCGACAGCGGCAAGCTGCCGCCGGAAGCCCTGCTTCTTGGCGTCTATCCGACCGCGCCCCTGCGCCTGGCGACGGCCGGCCGCAGCGACAGCCTGATCGAGGTCTTCGCCGCTCCTGAAGACTGGCCGGTCTTCTACCGGCTCAGCAAGCCGCTTAAATATCCGGCGGGCCTCCAGGCCGGCCCCGGCGCAGAGGGTTCCATCCTCTTTAGCATCCCCTGAAGCAGAGCACTCTCAGCTCAGCTTTTCCTCAGCCCTGGCAAGCCCGCTGCGTGCGAGAAGATGCACAATGACTGTCAGGCATCCCAGGCCCGCTCCGATCCACTCAATCCCATCCTTACCGGCAATCTCCCGGGCCGCCCAGAAGACACCGCTGAAGAGAAAAATGCTCAGGAAGCAGAGGAAGTTGACCCCCGCCATCACCCGGCCGCGCAGATCCCCCGGCGACCAGAGCTGGATGCTGGTCTGCAGGGGCAGGGCGAACATCCCGCCCGCGAAACCAAGCAGGAACAGCGTCGCCCTGGCTGCATGGATGCGGTCTATTGTCCAGGCCTGGAGCTGGAGATCCTGGTGCGTCCACCCCAGGGCCAGCATGCTCAGAAGAAGAAGGACGAGGCCTGTCCTGTAGATCCTGAAATCAACCTTTCCCTTTGAAACAAGGCTGCCGCCAAAGGCACCCAGGGCAATCCCCACCGACAGGAAGACCAGCAGCATGCTGGTGGATGAATCATCCAGCCCCATCAGGATCTTGCCGTAGGCATTACACAGCATCAGCAGGGCTGCCCCCAGGCCCCAGAAGTAGGCGTAGGTCAGGGCCACGCTGCAAAAGAGCCTGTCCTTGAAGATGGCCTTGAGAGTGGTTTTGAGCTCACCGAAGATTTTCCCTTTGAGCTCAACCCCCGGATCAGCAACAGGAGCCCTGCGAACTCCGAGGGCCGACAAGGTACCAAGAACCGCCAGGAGAACCAGGGCACCCTGGGCCAGGTAAAGCTCCCCCAGGGCCAGGTCACCCCCGGCATTCCCAGAGCCCCCGGAACCGAAGTAATCCTTGATGATGCCGGCAGTCGCAGTGCCCAGGGTAATGGCCAGGTAGGTCGTCATGAGGATGATCCCGTTAGCTTTCGACAGGCGCCCTGAGGGAAAGAGCTCGGGGATAATGCCGTATTTCGCCGGGCCGAAAAACGCGCTCTGCATGCCCATCATGAAGAGGGTGAAATAGAGCAGGGGAATGTTTCCCATGTAGAAGGCGAAACAGCCAAGCAGCATCACCAGGACTTCCCAGGCCTTGCAGAAACGGAAGATAAATGTCTTTGAATAGCGGTCGGCAAAGGAACCCGCAAAACCGCTGAAGAGAACAAAGGGGAGGGCGAAAATACCGCCCGCCAGGGACTGGTGATAGGAATCTCCGGCCTCCATGCTCAAGCCAACCGCCAGCAGCAGGATCAGCTGCTTGAAGGCATTGTCATTGAAGGCTCCGAGGAACTGGGTAATGACGATCGAGACAAAGGACCGCCCTGCCAGGGGCTCCTTCGCTCCATCGGCTCCAGGCCTTTCAGGATTGTCATTTCTTTCCGACATGGTCGTTTCATGATGCCATGAGTTGCCCGGCGGTGTGTAGTTCACACTCTGGTGATTTTTCCAGGCTGGTGAATCCAGCCAACTAAAAAAGCCCGTTGGCATTGACACCCGGCCGAGGTATTCGACAATAGCGACTATGCCCAGACCAGTAATCCTCGCCTTCATGGCCCACCCCGACGATGCCGAGTTCCTCTGCGCGGGAGCTCTCTTTCTGCTCGCCGACCTCGGCTGCGAGGTTCATGTCGCTGCGATGGCTCCCGGCGACTGCGGCTCACCCGACAAGCCCGCCGATGAGATCGCGGCGATCCGGCGTGAGGAAGGCCGCCGGGCGGCGGCGCTCTACCCCGGCGAGTTTCACTGCCTCGAAGAGCGCGACCTGCAGATCCACTACTCCCCCGCCACCACGAAGAAGGCCTGCAGTCTTTTTCGAAAGCTGCGCCCGGAGATCGTGATCACCCAGAGCCCGGTCGACTATATGCTCGATCACGAGGAAACCGCCCGGATTGCCCGTGCAGCGTGTTTCAACGCACCGATCCCCAACGCGCCCTGCGAGGACGATTCAGCACCCCTGGACCGTATCCCCCACCTCTACTACGCCAACGCGGTGGAGAGTGTCGGGATCTACGGAGAGCCGGTGAGGCCCTCCTTCCTCATCGACATCGCAGATGTCATGGAGCGCAAGACCGAGGCGCTGGCCGCCCACGACTCTCAGCGCGAGTGGCTCCGCAAACAACACGGAATCGATGAATACCTCGAGAGCATGACGAACTGGTCGGCCGAGGCCGGCCAGCTGGCAGGGCTGGATTTCGCCGAGGGCTTCCGCCAGCACCTCGGCCATGCCTACCCGCACGACAACCTCCTTGCCAGCCTGCTCGAGGGGCGCTGCCACCAACCGGAAACAGGAGACCAGGAATGAAGCTCGATCTCATCTCAACGATCAAGGGTTCCGCCCTCGAAGATTTCTTTCCCGCCGGCTGGGATCTCGAGCGCATGGACGAGCTCGCCGGGCGGGCACCGGAGCGCATCAGCGAACGCGAGGGCTACTGGAGCGAGGGCTACCAACCCGTCGAGTGCGAGAGCGTTGAAGACCTCGAGGTCCGCATGGGGGTCGAGATCGCCAACCAGGTCATCGAGGCCCATGCGGAGGGCCGCCAGCTCGCCCTCATCCTGCCGGTTGGCCCCATGGGTATGTACCGCTGGACGATAGACCGGCTGAAGGAGAAAGAGATCTCCTGCGAACATGTCTGGGGCTTCAACATGGACGAATGGTCAGATGCCGAGGGCAACACCCTGGCCGGCGATGCGCCCGGCTCCTTTCAGAACGCCATGGAGGATGCCTTCTACGACAGGCTCGAAGAGCTGACTGTTCCCCCGGAGCAACGCTACTTCGCCACGCGGGAGCGTCTCGAGCAATACCCGGAGAAGATCGCTGAGTTGCGTGCAGAGGGCGCGAAGCTCGTCGTCGTCTACGGAATCGGCCGCGCCCTGCACATCGCCTTCTGGGAACCCACCTTCGCTGCTGAATACGAAAACGAAGCAGAGTGGAGAGCCGCCACCCATCGCATCGGCGCGCGCCTGCATCCTCTCACCATCGAACAGAACGCCATCACCAGCTTCAAGAGCCGCACCACGCTCGTGCCGGCCTGGGCCAACACCATCGGCCCCGGCCTCTTCCTGCAGGCCGCCTATGGAATCGGCGGAGCCGACGGGGTGCTGGGCAGGGGAATGCAATGGCAGGGCTTCAGC
>CAZTRG010000014.1:0-15591 GCA_964615885.1 uncultured Planctomycetia bacterium
GGCTACCCTCGCCAAGCTCCCCCTCCACCACGGCGGCCGGCTTCACCCGGAAGCCCATCGACTGCTTGGCGGCAAACTCTTCGACCTCGCTGCGGCCGAATTCTGTACGCGTTCCAGCCATCGACCCGACAAAATACTCGATCATTCCATTGGTGTCGGGATGGTCGGGGTCGAAGCGGTAAAGCTCCCCATCGGTAGGCAATTCGATCCCGGCCTGGCGCTGGGTGTCGAAGACACCCCGGGTCGCATCGACCACGGCCTCCTCTGAGGGCGAGCTGAGCAGCCAGGCAGGCAGGGGATAGGATCCAACCGTGGTGGTCAGAATCCGGGGGCTATCGGGAATGGGTACCATCTTCAGGATCCTCTACCTGTTAATTTAAGCAAAACCGAGCGGCCTATTCTGCCCAGAACCGGCTCGCTTTTGTAGTGCGAAACCTGCCGGGAGGTGCTGCTCCGCCGCCTACTCTTCCGATGCGAGCAGGTCGGTCATGATTGATGCAAGGTTTTCATAGCGCGCCAACTCCTCACCCACCAGTGCTCCCATGGCGAGATTGTTTTGCTCGCGGGGATCAGCCTGCAGGTCATAGAACTCCTCGGTGTTATTGAGAAACCGGATCAGCTTGTAGCGGTCGTCACGGATCGTGTGCCCCCTGGTGTTCATATTGCCGGGACGCCCGCCCGCCCCAGCGAGCAGGCTAAAGGCCCAGGGGCGCAGGTCCTCAACCTGCGGGTCAAGGAGGTAGGGCAGGAGGCTGACGGAGTCCACCTCCACCCCGGCAGGGACCGTGTCTTCCACAGCGCCCCCGGCAAGCTCGAGAACGGTTGCGTAGATGTCGGTCAGGTCAACGAGTCCCTCAACCTCGCGTCCCCCATCGACCACGCTCGGACCGGCAATCACCAGCGGGACATGGATACCACCCTCATAGAGGCTGCCCTTGCCGGCCCGGGTTGAAATTCCCGCCGGAGGATTCGTCCTGCCCGTGCCGTTGTCACCGAGGTAGATCACATCGGTATTGGCCATCATCTCAGGGCCGATTGCAGCCCACAACCTGCCGATCTCGGTGTCCATCGCCTCGATCATGGCCCCGAAGTACTCCCGCGGACGGTTGTCAATATCAGCAGCAGTTCCCGTCAGATCGTCGTGGCTATGGAGTCCGGCGGGAGGAAGATGCAGAGGGGTGTGGGGAGCGTTAAAGGCCAGCCACAAAAACCAGGGGCCATCCTGGCCCTCGATCCATTCAATCGCATCATCGACATTCTCGGTGGTGGCATAATTGGTCACAGTGCGCTGCTGGCCGTTGACCACCTTCGGCCAGGAATTGTAGTCCTGGATCCCTCCTCGCAAGCCTCCCGAAAAATGCGAAAACCCGGCCCGGTTGGGATGATTCATACCGCCATTGGCGCGGTCGCTGAGGTGCCATTTCCCGATACAGGCATGGGAATAACCCAGGTCGGCGTTGGCATCGAGAGCCTCGGGGAGCGTAAATTCTGAATTCGGGAGCCCACCGCCATTGTTGTTGGCCAGGTGCACGACGCCGGTCCTGAATCCATAACGACCCGACAACATCGAAGCCCTCGTTGGAGAACAGAGCGGATTCGCCCAGGTGTTGCGAAAGACAACACCACGCCGGCAAAGCGATTCGATATTCGGAGTGGAGGCGAAGGCCCCCCCATCACCATAACAGGCGGCTGAATCCGCCCCCAGGTCATCGGAGATGATCAGCAGTATATTTCGCCCTCCAACCGCCGGCGGCGGTTCCTCAGCACAAAGTTCGTAGCTGTCGCAGCCCAGTCCATCGGCAGTCGGATCTTCCCCGCAAACTGCGAAAGGAGCAGGCGGAGGAGCTCCACCGGTAAAAAGGTAGCTGAATTCGTAGATCGCATCGCTGAGGTCAAGGTTGCCGCTGTCATCGGCATCGGCCGCATCGAGACAGTCCAATTGGAGACCACCCTGGAAGAGGTATTGTAAAACGAGGATGCCATCGCTGAGGTCGACCGAAGCGTCAACATTTGCATCTCCCCTCTGGAAGCTGTCCTGGGCCCTCAACTCAAGCGGTAATAAGACCGCCATTGCAAGCAGCCCCAGGGAGAGCAGGCAACGTACAGGGGAGAAAGGCCTTGAACGACTGGCAGTCATGAATCTGGTCCGGAATAAACCGGCCTCCTTACAAAGGCAGGGTACGGAAACGCTGAAAAGGAACAGGTAATGAAACCCCGGAAGCCGATGACAGTTCCGCACCGTCGGCAACCCCGGCAATCCAACAGGCCCAGGACCCAAGTATAAATGCCATTGTTGAAAATTCACACTCCTGTGAGAGGACCGTGGTTATTAACTGGCGAAGAAGGTCGTGTCTCTGGAGACTGGTCTGCTGCATTCTACAGCAGGCTCCAGGAACAAAACATGCCCGGCATTCTGAGAACACCCTTCTTGCGGTTCAGCGCGGCGCTGGCCATTGCGCTGGCAATTCCCTGCGCCCTGGCCGAAGAGTCCCGGCCACCCAACATCCTCTTCATCGCCATCGATGACCTGAACGACTGGGTCGGTTTTCTTGGCGGCCATCCGCAGGTCAGGACACCCAACATGGACCGGCTCGCAGCCAGGGGGACCGTCTTCACCAATGCCCATTGCGCTGCCCCGATCTGCGGTCCCTCGCGCGCCGCCATCTTCAGCGGGCTGCTGCCGACCACCACGGGAGTCTATGAGAACGGGCAGAACATCCAGAAAAAGAAACCGGGACTCACCTATCTCCCGCAGCACTTCTCCCGAAACGGGTACTCAACCTTCGGTACGGGAAAGCTGCTTCACAAGAGCAGCTCCGGAATCTTTGAGAAATACTTTTCCACCGAGCAACGCTGGAGCCCCTTCGGCAGGAGCCAGGTGAGCTATACGAGGAAGGAGCTTGCCAGCAAGGGAAGCGAGAATCCCCGGCACGAGATCCGCTCAGGCGGTAAAACCATCATCCTGCCCATCAACCGCATGCCGAGCGACCGCTTCCCAAAAGAGACCAAGGGAGAATCCTTCGACTGGGGGCCATTCGATATCGCCGACGATGAGATGGGCGATGGAAAGATCACCGCCTGGGCTTGTGAGCGTTTGCGTACGAAAAAGAAGAAGCCCTTCTTCCTGGCGGTAGGCTACTACCGGCCCCACATCCCCCTCTTTGCCCCGAAGAAGTATTTCGACCTCTACCAGGGAGATTCCATCACGCTGCCGCCTGTGCTGAAGGGAGACCTTGATGACCTGCAACCGGCCGGCAGGAAAACCGCGCTGGAGGCCGTAACCGCCGGGGCGCACGCCACCGTGCTGAAGCACGACCAGTGGAAGGCGGCGGTTCACGCCTACCTCGCCTGTGTAAGCTTCGTCGATGCCCAGATCGGCCGGCTCCTCGCTGCTCTTGAAAAAGGCCCCCATGCCGAAAACACCATCATCGTCCTGTGGAGCGATCACGGCTGGCATCTCGGTGAAAAACAGCACTGGGGAAAATGGACCGGCTGGGAACGCTCAACCCGCGTACCCCTGGTGATCGTCCCGGCCGCCGGGCAAGCGGAGGCGAAACAATGGAGCGGCCAGCGAAGCCCTGCCCCCGTCAGCCTGGTTGATCTCTATCCGACCCTGGTCGACCTTGCAGGGCTGCCCGGCCGCAAAGGGCTCGAGGGGCACTCACTCAAACCCCTGCTTACCAACCCACGGGCCGAAACCGGGCGCGCTGTAGTCACCACCTTCGGCAAGGGCCGCCATTCGGTCCGGTCACGTTCCTGGAGGCTGATTCGCTACGAAGATGGAACTCGAGAGCTCTATAACCTGGCCGAGGACCCCAACGAGTGGAAGAACCTCTCCGGCAAAGAGGAGCATTCTCAAATCGAGGCCAGGCTGGCTGGGAAGCTCCCCTGAGAAGGAGAAGGACCCCACCTGCTATTCACCAGCCGGGGCCTTCTTCTTGAGCGGATTGAAGCGGATGACCTCTCCCTCTTGATCCCAGCCGGTGATCCTGCCGACCAGGCCCTCGACCTTGCCCAGGGCAGGAGCTCCCGGCATGCTGAAGAGCTGCCCGCTGCTGCGAAGCTTCAGGTACCTTCCCTCCTTGCCAGCGACCGAGACGACCTCTCCCTTGGCCTCCAGCTTCACCTCCCGGAGCATGTAGCTGGCACTCTTACAGGCCTTGCCGATCTCCCTGAAGTCGATGGCCCGGGGTTTGACCAGGCTGTAGCTCGCCATTTCTCCAATCGTGTCAAGCGTGACTGCGTGAGCGCCGACCCGGCGCTTGAGGACCTTCACCAATCCGAAGGCCGCATCGTTTCATATTCACGCCTCGAAGGTGAGGTGGATGATCGCATAGGCGCGGCCATCGGGGTCCAGGACCTCGGGCGAAGCCCCGCAGCCGAAAAGGCCGGCCAGGCAGAGCCCCAGGACAAGTGCGGTAAGTGCTTTCAGTTTCATGGTCTTCTTTCTGATTAAAAACGAAATCCAAAGCCGAAAAAAGTCCTCACATCGAGGGCCAGCTGCCCCTCCCCGTTTGCCGCCTTGAAGCTACCGTAGATAGGAATCTCCACCAGGGCAACCAGGTCAATTTCGGGGTAAGGATGGTAAACCAGGCCGCCGCGGATCCTTAATTCACGTGCACCCGTATTTTCAAGGTTCGTCCCGGCAAGCTCATCGGGGTCTTCATGCCGCCAGTGGAGACTGACCTTGGCGCTCGCCGAGGGTCCGGGGTACTTGGCGTGGTAGAACCTGTAGGCGAAGTCGAGTCCGATGGAGAGATAGTCTCCCTCTGAAAAATCCCGGTCCCCCTCATTGTTAGCCTTGTAGATTGCATGCAGATCAAAGCGGTACCTTCCCGGGCTCAGGGTCAGGCCCAGGCCTGCAATCCCATCTACCGACCCTGTACCGGGCTGCATGGAAAAGGGGAGAAACCCAGCCCCATCACGCTCATCAGTTGATCCGGTAGGAAGCTCGAGGCCGGCAATTACCGAAGCATGGAAGGCGCTCTGCGGCCAGTACTCGCTGAAAAACCGGTACTTCCCCAGCAGGGCTGCATCAGCAAGCCCCCTGACCTGGGAGTTGCCTGAGGGCCCCAGCGACTCCGACTCCTTCTCCACAACAGGGAGAAGAAAACTCAAAGCCAGCTTGGGTGTCACTCCATGATCAAAACCAAGGACCATGCGGTGCTCCCGCGTCGATCTCTCGAGCGGATTGCCCACCTCTTCAGATCCGCTGAAGAGACTGCCGCGACTGAAATAGATATGGCTGAGCGAGACCCGGGTTCCCGATTCAAAGATCGTATTGCCGGAAAACAGCTCGATCCCGCCCTGCTGGGCAAAAGCCCCAGCCGGCGGAAGAAGAACTGCAAAAAATAAAAACCAGCGAAACGCCCGCCGCTGTGAACTGAACATGATCTACTCGCAAAGAAACCTGGATTTCAGCAACCCCGGCAGGACAAGTTGTTCCTGCCCGCGCTGTCAAAGCGCACAACCGGGAAGGCTCCCGGTGCCGAAGTTGAGCGGATCAACGCAGGAATCGACAGAAGAGCAGGTAGAGAGTCCTGCCCGGTGGTGAGCGCGCGGACTCGGCAGGAGCGAAGAAGCCCGACTCCGGCCGGCAATCAATCGACTCAGGCCGGGAATCCTTCAGTACATATTCAAGTTCGCCGGCCGAGGATGTAATCAGGGCAGCGGCAGGGTCCAGTTGATCGATAGTGAATACTTCGCAGCATTCCGAGCAAGGTGCGGAAACCAGGTTCAGCCGGCTCGCAGGAAGGTTCGTATGGGGCGTGCAGCAGGCGGCCAGCGCCTGGGGCTTACAGCAATCATGCCCGGGTTCCAGAATCCGGCCGGCATGGGAACAGTAGTGCAGAACCGCCGCCTCGACCGGGTGCGCCCAGGTGAGGACCACCAGCATCAAGACTGCCAGCAAACGGCTGACAAGCACCCTCTTCCGCCTTCCTTCGTGCACAGGACTCATGCTGGGATTATAGCTGCATTCATCGGTGATCCGCAAATAGAACGCTTGCAACACCTTCGGAGTGTTCCAATTGGCCGGTTTCTCCAATCGAGAAAATCCTCAATACAATGTCCAATGCCGGGTAATACCGGTGGAAAAACCCTGGAAGTTACTCGGAATGCAGCAGGCAGCTAATTCCTTGACCTGCAAGTGTCCGCAGAAGAAACTTATTTAATGAAATCCTTCGATCTCAAGCACAAAACCGTCTTCCTCATCTGTGCCCTTTTTCTTTTTGGACTGGGGTTTTCGTCAGGATTCCTGGTCAAGGACACCCTCAAAGACCTCCAGGAAGAGGAAAACGGTCTTTCACAGCCAGCCGGTGGCAGTGCCCTGCAGAAGGGCAAAAAAATCACCGTGCCGCTTCGGTCGAGAAAAGCCGCCCGCAAGGGAGGTACGAACAACGATGCCCCCCCTTCGCAACAAGTGGCAGAACAAAAAGAGGAAGAATCCGTACCTGACCGAAAGAAGGCTCTTACCAGCCTGCAGGAGGCCATGGCCAGTGGGGACGGAGGATCTGTGGAAGATGCCCTCTGGGCCCTGGCAAAATCCGATGGAGAGCCCCTCAGCGATGAGGAGTTCACCATGCTGGAACAGCTCCTCAATGCTGAAAACCCCGAGCACCTTGAGGCCATCACCCAGGCGCTGATCAGGGCCGGCGACGAACGCGGTGTCGAGATGGTGATGGGCTTCCTGGACGATTCCGACAACAGCCTGTCGAACCGCCGTGAGATCCTTGATTCACTCGAGAGGCTGCCGCCGGAAAACGCCGAGATGGTTGCGCCGGACCTTGCCGACTTCATCGCCTCGGGCCCCCACCGGGAGCTTGAGTCCAAGGCAGCACGGGTCTACGGCGAGCTGCATGGAGATGAAGGTGTTGCCTCCCTGATCGACCTGCTTGAAAACCGCACAGACATCAGGCCCGAGGTGCTCTTCCAGGCCATGGGCTCCATCGGAGGAGGAGAGGAGCTCGACTCCATGATCGGCCTGATGGAGGGTGACTGGAGCAGGGAGCAGAAACGCGCCCTGATGGAGAGTATCGGCAGGGCGTCCCTCGAAGGAGGGAACACCGACACCCTCATGAACCTCCTTAAGGAGCAACCGCCCGGGATGTCACAGCGACTGGTAGCGGACGGAATCGAGCGTCTCTCCCATGAACTCGATGCGGACTTCCTTGCCGAAGCACTCCGGGAAATCCCTCCGAAAGATTCGGGCGCCCAGGAGGCCATCGCGCGTGCGCTGGCGCACACCGGCGGTACGGAAGGACTTGAGAAGCTGCTCAATGCCGCTGCCGACCCCGACTTCCACCTGAGCGATCGCGCCCTGGCAAGGGCCCTGGAGGGATCCTCCAGCCCGGAAGCGACCACCGCGATGATGGACCTTCTGAAAACGAGCACCAACAGGGATATCGCTGAGCCCCTGGCCAGGGGCCTGAGCCGCAACGGCAACAGCGAGACCGTCGGCGCGATGCTCGATCTGCTGGAGACAAGCCCCAATCCCGAACAGCGACGCGCCATAGCCCGGGCCCTCGAGGAGACCCAGCGCAACACCATCCCGCAGAACAGGCTCATTGACCTGATCGCCAGCGAAAATGACAGTGAGATTGCCAGGAATCTCGGCAGGTCCCTCCAGCGCCACTATCCGAATCTTGTCGAGGAGCAGGGAGAGAGCCTGTTCCAGAATGCCGAATCCGGGCCCGAGAGGGTAGCCTATGCCAGGATGCTAAGCCGCCATGGGGGCGAGAGAGCCGTTGGCACCATAGCCGATCAGCTCGCTCGCGAACCGGACCGCCAGGCGGCCGGGGAGATGGCCAACATGCTCGGGCGAAGTAATGAAGGAATTCGCCGGGCAGGAAACATCATTTCAGAAACTCCCGTGCACCAGGGAGAAAACCGCCACAGCATCCTGTGGGGCGTCCACTCGGGCTCAAACTCCGAGAACCCCACGGCGCGCGGTCTCTTCCTGCAGGTCGCGGCCAGTGACCCTTCGCCCCACATGAGATCCCAGGCGGCGGAGATACTCGCCCACCGCAATGATGTCGGGGTGCTGCCGCAACTCGAAGAGCTTGTCAGCCGCGAGAGGGACGAGGGAGCCCGGGCCCGCATGCAGCTGAGCATCCAGCGACTGCACCGCGAAGCCCAGCGGCAGAACTAGCTCCTTCGCACCGGCCTGTTCCCAGCGAGAGCCCTTTACACCCGCGGCGATTCTGGTTAGCTTGGAAGGCGTCTGGATCGGAGCACGGGTTCTTTAACCCACTGGATCTTAATCCTGCTCCGCCGGAGTTTCTTTCGACCAGGTGAGCCAGGCTCAGCGGTCGCGTCTATATTTTTCCGAGGAACACACCTATGCGCATGATCACCGTGCCCCTGTTTTTGCTTTTCAGTCTTTGCGCCCTGTCTCCCATGGCCGACGCTGCCGATCCCCCGGCGGGCTTCACATCGCTCTTCAACGGCAAGGATCTTACCGGCTGGCATGGCATGGGACATTTCAATCCCGATAAGCTGGCGCAGATGAGCGAAGAGGAGCGTGCCAAGAAACACGCGGCCGACCTCGCCAACGCGAAGAAACACTGGACGGTCCAGAACGGAGAGCTCGTCAACGATGGCAAGGGCGTCTACCTCACCACCGACAAGAGCTACGGGGACATGGAGTTCCTGATCGACTACAAGACTGTCGCCAAGGCCGACAGCGGCATCTACCTGCGGGCATCCCCCCAGGTCCAGATCTGGGACTACACCAAGGAAGGCGGCAAGTGGAAGATCGGTGCCGACAAGGGCTCGGGCGGGTTGTGGAACAACTCCAAGGGCGCCCCCGGAAAAGACCCCTCGGTGCTTGCAGATAAACCTTTCGGAGAGTGGAACAGCTTCCGGATCCTGCAGGTCGGCGACCGGACCAGCATCTGGCTCAACGGCAAGCAGGTCGTCGATATGGCTCCCCTGGAAAACTACTGGAACAGAAAGCTTCCCCTGCGCAGAAACGGCCCGATCCAGCTCCAGACCCACGGAGGAGAGATCCGCTGGCGCAATATCGCCATCCGTGAAATCGGCGCCGAAGAGGCCAACAAGATTCTTTCTGCAGCCGGAGAAAAAGAATTCAAGCCAATCTTCAATGGCAAGGACCTCACCGGCTGGGCCGGGCCGACCAAGCCCTACAAGGTCGAAAACGGCGCGCTCATCTGCCCCAAGCGAGGCGGAGGAACCATCTACACCAAGGAGGTCTACGCCGACTTCGTGGTGCGCTTTGAGTTCAAGCTGCCCCCCGGCGGCAACAACGGCCTGGCGATCCGCTATCCCGGACGCGGCGACACCGCCTACGTGGGAATGTGCGAGCTCCAGGTTCTCGACGACAGCGCCAGGGGATACGCCAAGCTCGACCCGCGCCAGTACCACGGGTCAGCCTACGGCATGGCCGCCGCCCATCGCGGCTACCAGCGCCCCGTCGGAGAATGGAACTACCAGCAGGTAACTGTGCAGGGGTCGAAGATCAAGGTCGAGCTGAACGGCACGACCATCCTCGATACCGACCTTGGCAAGGTGACTAAATTCATGGGCCGGAAGGTCGGCGGCAAGGACCGCAAAGAGGGGCATTTCGGCTTCGCCGGACATGGCTCGCCGGTGATGTACCGCAATGTACGCATCAAGCGCCTGAAGTAATCCCCTGCCGAAAAAAAAAAGGGCCGGCCGGCAATCCAATGCCGACCGGCCTTTTTTTCAGAGGCTCTGAAACCTACTGTGCGCAGGGCGCGTAGGACTCACAGCCCAGGGAGACGCCACCGGTGTCGACTCCGCAAGCTGCAAAGGGAGCCGCCGGAGCATTGCCCCCGCTGAACAGGAAGGTGAGCAGGTAGATGCCATCGGTAATCTCAACGAAACCGTTGTTATCCACATCCATGGTCTCGCGGCAGTTCCCTGCCGGGCCCACGCCGAGGAAGAGGTCGCCGAGAATGGCGACCGCATCACTCATGTCAGCCTGCCCATCCTGGTTGGCATCGGAGCGCAGAAAACGGACCGGTCCGACAACAGGTCCATCGGGCTCGACAACGTTCCAGTTCAGGACCAAACTGCCGGTGGCGCCACGATAGCCTGCAACCCGGATCATGTAGCTCTCGCCGGCCACGGCGGAGAACTCAACCCGGCTCTGAAGACCACTGGTATCGTCATTGCTGTCAAGCACCTCCATATCACCGGGAGAGCTTCCAAGCAGGACCGAGAGGGTCGTGTCATACCCACTGCCGAAGGTGTCGACACTGAGCACGCCCCCCACCGGAGCGATCCACTCCCACCAGATCGAGGCGGTTCCGAGAAGATCCTCTTCCCAGGCCTCGTCTCCTGCCTCGGAGCTGTCGGCAGTGGTTGTGCCGGCCTGTGAATCAATGACAAGGCTGTCATCGATATCATCGTTGGCCGGCCTGCCGTCAGGCCCCGGACCGGGACCAGGATCGGGATCCGGATCGGGATCGGGATCCGGAACAACGGCGCCATCAAGCGACCAGTTCAAAACGATGTCGCCTGTAGCACTGTTGTAGCCGCTGACCCTGATGTAGTAGCGCTGCCCTGCCCGGGCCTCAAAACGAACCTCGCTCTGCAGGCGGTAGGTGTCATCATTATCCGCCAGCACACGCTCGGTCGAATCGTAGGCCGTCAGCATCGTATCAAAGTCGCTGCCGACGGTGTCAAAAACCACCAGCCCGGCAGTGGGAGCTTCCCAGATCCACCAGAGAGCCGGGCTCTCAGAATCACTGGCATCCTCGAGGGTGCCACCGGATCCTTCGATCGGCCAGGCGTTCTCGATGGCGTCATTGGGAAGGTTCGGATCGGGGCCTGTCTCCTCACCCGTTGTGAAGCTCCAGGTTGGTCCGGTTACCGATCCGCAGTCATTTGAGGCCACCACCCGCCAGCAATACTCGGTATTGATGTCCAGGTCAGAAAGAATCCAGTGGTCCTCACCGGTCTCTCCCAGTCGCTGCATATTGCCGCAGCGGCCGAAATAGACCTCGAACACCACCGGTCCGCCCGGAGGCGGAACCAGGTCTGCAAAATGAGTCGCGCGAGTTCCGTCCTCGCCACCGCAGCCGTCATCATCGCACTGGTTCGACACATTGCAGCCACCCTCGGAGACATAATCGGTGACCCCGCGTACAAGGATCCCCTCCACCTCGTGGGTCGCTTCATTGAAGATCGGCGAGCCCGAGTTGCCGCCATAGGAGTCGGTATTAGCGACAAAATGGCTGCTGGGAGAATTATCCCTTACCCGTGCCCCCCCCGCGATCTTCTGTGGCAGTCCCGAAGGATGCCCGATCATGATCAGGGGTGTGCGGTCGGGCACCTTTCCGGACCGGCGGATTTCCACCGGCTCCCTGCCGGCCACCGAGCGATCGAGCCGGATGAGGGCATAATCAACTCCACCGGACAAACGATGCCCGACGACCTCGGAGCAGAAGTACACATCGTCTTCCTCCATGGTCATCTTGGGAGTGCTCGAATCCATCATCTTGTAGCCGAAGACAAACGCTGTGCCATCGCAACCCTCTGCCGGAACACAGTGCCCGGCCGTGGCAATGACATCATGGCTGACCAGGAACCCCGTACAGAAAGCCGAGGTCGGCTGGGAGCCGAAAGGTTCAGAGGCACAAAGATTGCGGGCACTCCGCAGATCCCGGCCTGAGAGAACGTAGCGGCCATCGGCCTGCCTCTCGATATTCCTCGGAGCCACCAGCGCACAGGTCGCATCCGACAACCTGAGAACGCCCTGGTTGTTCACCTCGTAAACATCCTGGCGGTCATCATTTCCGTACACTACCTTGCGGCTGAGCTTGCGCTTCGTGGTCCACTCCAACCTGGTCCAGGTGCGCCTGTCGACCGCATCATGATCCGGCAGGGGGCCTGCCGGCTCCTCCGGATTACGGCATTCCTCATCTCCGCCTCCGGCAAAGATGCCCTCAGCGCCGCAAAAAAGAACTGTCAATAAAACGATACTGCCGAAAACAAGCCGGCCCGTATTCCCAGCGGCAGACCGGACTGCAGAAACCTGCCTGTCCCCTGCCGCACTACAACTCGCCAGAACCCTGGTGTCCTCTGAATTTTGACACATGTTCCTGACCTCCCCAGTATCTACAAATGGTGGCCCGACGTTTGTTTTAAAGCCATTGTCCCGGCCACCACCAGGGAACAACGACAACCACGGAGGCTCACACGCCCCCACAACTCAGTTCGCGAAGGGAAATTCCATCCTCCGCAAAAACACTCCCCCCTCCTGCAAAACCCTGGAAAAGAACCGGGCCTGCCGGGAATACGTTCCCCAGACGGACCGCTGCTACGGCCCGCTGATTTCCGGGACCCTGATGAGTCCCCGGAATCCCCAGTCTGCCCACTGAACAACCGGAACAGCGCCCGGCATTGCCGCCCAGGACTCAAATAGGACCCGGACTGCGCGCCCCAACAACGCTGAACCCGCAAGCGGTTCACAATTCCCCAGAAAGGTGAGCCCCTTACGTGCAAGCGATACTAAGGGTGCTTTTCAAAGACGGCAACTTCGGTTTGAGGAATTATCCCAGCCTCCCTCAAGCGCTCGACAGCCGCCTGTCAGGAAGCGCCTGGAGCGCTTGAGCGAATAATCTCCCAGGCCCGGATGACATGTTCCTCCCTGGTGGAGATCGAGCCGGTTGCAAAGCGCAGAACGTAGCTCGACTGCCCGGCGACAGGAATGACCGTGTGGGTCAGAAAGATTTCGCCGCCTGAATTGACAGCATCCAGCAGCTTCCTGTTTTCCTCATCGGAGCCCCGGTAACGGAAGCAGACCAGGCCGAGCCGCGCTTTGGCGGCCAGCTCAAAACCCTCCTGCCCGGCGACGAACCCTGCAAAAAGCTCCGCCAGCCTTACCTGCTCACGAATAAAGGCCTGCAGTCCATCCACACCATACCACCTCAGCACAAACCAGAGCTTGAGCGACCGGAAGCGGCGCCCCAGTGGCACCTGCCAGTCGCGGTAATCGATCACCTCTCCACGATCGGCCTGGGGGCTGCGCAGGTACTCAGGGGTCACCGAAAGGGCCCGGGTAAAGTCCTCTGAGTCGGACACCCAGAGGGTGGAGCAATCAAAGGTGGTGAGCAGCCACTTGTGCGGATTGCAGTTGAAGGAATCGGCCAGCTCAAGCCCCTCGATCATGGAGCGGAATTCAGGACATACACAGGCATTGCCGGCATAGGCTGCATCGACATGGAGCCACAGATCATAGCGGCGGGCAAGACGCCCCAGCTCTGCAACAGAGTCGATAGCGCAGCTGGAGGTGGTGCCGACCGTGGCGCAGAGGAAGAAGGGCGAATGCCCGGCAGCCAGGTCAGCCTCGATGGCTGCCTCCAGCGCAGAGGGGTCGATGGAAAGGTCATCCTGAACCTCCACCTGGCGCAGGTTCTCAGTCCCGATGCCGCAGATCGAAGCCGCCTTGGGAACCGAAGAATGAGCCTGGGAGGAGCAATAGGCTGTCAGCACTCCTCCGTCATACCCATCTGAACGCTTTCTCCTGTCCCGCGCCGCCACCATGACAGCGAGCACCGCCTCGCTGGCAGTGCCGTGAATGACACCACCTCCCGCAGCGGAATCCGACCGGAAAGAATCCGGCAGGCCAAGCAGCTCAGCCAGCCAGTCAAGCATCCGAACCTCCAGCTCCGTACAGGCCGGGCTGGTTACCCAGGACATCCCCTGGACACCGAGACCGGCGCAGAGCAGCTCGGCAAGAACAGCAGGCAGGGAGCTGTTGGCCGGGTAATAGCCGAAAAACCCAGGTGACTGCCAGTGGGTAATACCGGGCATCACGATCTCGTCGAGATCCTCGAGAATCCCCTCAAGGGAATCTCCCTGCACGGGAGGCCCGGCCGGTAACTTCGCTGCCACCTCCCCGGGCTCGACCTTTGAAAGGACCGGCCGGCCGGCGATTCCCTCACGGTACTCGGCAATATAATCAAGCAGCTTGCCACCAAGCTCACGAAACTGCCCGGTGCTCATGTGGTAATCCTCAGGCATGCTCTCTCCCGCTGAAATCCGCACCGAAAAACCGGGACGGGCCCTGATTGAACAGTCCTCGGCCCCTGCAGGCAAGCACGAAGAGGTCGGCTGCGGGCGGTAAAAGTGTTCTTGCAAAGCAGCCGGGCCGGCAGCAGCATCCTCCTACAGCCGGGCTGGATACCGGGCAAGCTCATTCAACCACGAGGTGACAAGATGTGCGTAGCAGGGTGCATGGACATAGTGGCCGGCAATCTCGGACGTCGTAATTTCATGGCGGCAGGAATAGGTGGAGCAGCCATCTCCCTGAGTTCCTGCAGCACACTTGGGACCGCTGAAGGCACCGGAAACAAGGAGCCGGAGCCGGCTGACTTTTCATCCTTCAGTGAGGTCTTTGACCTCACCCACCTCTACTCATCCCGCTTCACCCACTGGTCCGGGGGAACGGCAAAGGTGGAGCTGGAGAAGCTCCATTCAACAGCAGCCGGAGACGGCTGGAACGTAACCCGCTGGACTCTCGATGAGCATGCAGGCACCCATATTGACTCACCCTTCCACCGCAACCCGGATGGGCTGAAGGCCGCCGAGATCCCTGTACGTGATCTCGTTCAGCCCCTGGCGATCATCGACATTCGCCAGAAGGCCGAGAAGAACGCGGATGCGGAATTGACCGTCGAGGACCTGCAGGCCTGGGAAGCGGCCAATGGAGAGCTGCCGGAGCGCTCCTGCGTGGCCCTGCTCAGCGGCTGGGATGCACGGGTTGAAAAGCCCGGGTTTATCAACTTCGATGACAAGGGCGTAAGGCACTTCCCCGGCTTCCATATTGAAGCCGCGAAGTTCCTGCTGGAAGAGCGCAAGGTGCTCTCCATGGGAACCGACACGGCAAGCTTTGATCATGGGCCGACCACCGACTTTCCCGTGCACACCGCCTGGCTTGGCGCAGGCCGCTGGGGCATCGAGAACCTCGCCAACCTCGGCAGCTTGCCGCCGAAGGGGGCAACCCTTGTCTGCGGAGCGCCCAAGATCGAGGGAGCCACCGGCGGACACTCTAGGATCCTGGCCCTGGTTTAGCCCTCCTCCGCGAAGGAAATGTTCAGCTGGGAAGCTCCTCAAGCCCGATTCTGCATTTCAGCGAAGGAGTGCGATCCTTCAAACCCTTTGGGGATTGCGCCAGGAAAGTGGCTGCGAGCACAAAGCCCGGACTGGTTTTCGCTTCAGTAGCCCCCTGGAATCCTCCTGGAACTCCTCCAGGACCACCTCCTAACCTCTTACTTGGTATAGGTTAATAATTTCATACCCGGCTTCTTTTTCTCGTCGGTAGCCGCAGCGGCCCCATACCGTACAATTGATTAATCCTTCTTATTTCCGTTGTCTTGAGGGGTTGTGGTCCTCTTGAAAGTCATGTGTATACAGTCCTCAGCCGGCCGGCTGTGCAGGGTTCTGCGCAGTGCTGCCGCAATACTTTCCATCACGGCATTCTCCTGCTTTTCTGTGCAGGCACAGGTGGATTACGCCAGCCAGGTCCAGCCACTCTTCACGCGCTCCTGTGAAGGTGGATTCTGTCACATCGGCATGGACACCAGCGGGATCGACCTCAGC
>CAZTRG010000015.1:0-17057 GCA_964615885.1 uncultured Planctomycetia bacterium
CCTGACGACGACAACGACGGCGTCGATGACCTCGAGGACAACTGCCTCCTGAGCTTCAACCCCGGCCAGGAGAACAACGACGGCGACCCCCTCGGCGACACCTGTGACCAGGACGATGACAACGATACCGTCCCCGACAACATCGACAACTGCCCGACGGTTTCTAATTTCATCCAGCAGGATTTCGACGACGACGGCATCGGAGATGCCTGCGCCGACATGGACCAGGACGAGGATGGACACCTCGACTTCGAGGACAACTGCCCCCTGGCCTACAACTCCAACCAGTCCGATATCGACGGTGACGGACTGGGAGACACCTGCGACCCCGATGACGACAACGATGGCATCAATGACAATGAGGACAACTGTCCCTGGGATGAAAACTTCGACCAGGTCGACATCGATGAGGATGGCATCGGTGATGTCTGCGACACGGTGATCCGGCCGCCGGACTACGATGACGATGGCATCGAGAACCCCGACGACAACTGCGTTACCGTGGCCAACCCCGGGCAGGAGGACTCCGACGGCGATGGCATCGGCAATGCCTGCGAGGGCCCCTTCGAGTGGGTCCGGGGAGACACCAATCGCGATGGCCGGATCGACATCTCCGATCCGATCTCGATACTCGGATTCCTCTTCGGCTCCTACGTAACCCCCTGCCAGGCGGCCGGGGACGCCAACGACGACAACCGTCTCGACATCGCCGACCCGATCTTCCTGGTGCTCTACTTCTTCTCAGGCGGCCAGCCCCCCCGGGCCCCCTTCCCGGAACCGGGACCGGATCCCACCCCCGGCGGCAACCACACCTGCGAACAGTAAAGGACGAGGCTGCAAGGGCACGAAGAAGGGGATGCGATTCCCCGGAAGGAATCCACATCCCCTGCTTGTTTCAATTCCGGCTGCCGGGCGCCTAGCCGGCTGCTGAGAAGCGCGCTGCCACTGCATCCCAGTCAACCACGTTCCAGAAGGCACCGATATAGTCCGGGCGGCGGTTCTGGTAGTTGAGGAAGTAGGCGTGCTCCCAGACGTCCAGCCCAAGGAGCGGGGTCTTCCCCTCCATCAGCGGGCTGTCCTGGTTGGCTGTGCTGGTTACCGCGAGGCTGTCGCCATCGACAACAAGCCAGGCCCAGCCGGACCCGAAGCGGGTCATGCCGGCAGCTGCAAAGGCCTCCTTGAAGGCATCGAAGCCTCCGAAGGTCGCATCAATGGCTGCACCGAGCTCTCCGGTGGGCTCGCCGCCCTTGCCGGGTCCCATGACACTCCAGAAGAGGCTGTGGTTGGCGTGGCCGCCGCCGTTGTTGCGCACAGCGCCGCGGATGTCCTCGGGTACGGAGTCGAGGTCGCTGACGAGGTCTTCAACCGACTTGCCGGCCAGCTCCTCGTTACCTTCGAGCGCCCCGTTGACGTTGTTGATATAGGCCTGGTGATGCTTTCCGTGATGGATCTCCATCGTCCGGGCGTCGATATGGGGCTCGAGCGCATCGTGAGCGTAGGGAAGATCTGGTAGTTCATACGCCATCGGGTTTCCTCCTGGAATCCTGTCTGATCTGATTGCAGCAATAAGTTCTGAAGAATCGAAGATTCTATAGATTCAGGGGGTTCCCGTCCAGAGCAGGAACAGAACTCAGAGGCGGTTATTTCTCAGGCGCCTCGGGCGGTCACCCACCTCGAAGACCAGCGAATAGACAAGCCTCCCCACCCGGGTGACCTTGTCAAAGTTGATCTTCTCGATGGTATCGGTCGGCTTGTGGTAGTCCGGATGGAAGCCGGCAAAGAAGAAGGTGACCGGAACTCCCTTGGCTGCGAAGTTGTACTGGTCGCTGCGGTTCCAGACCCCCTCCTCATCGTATTCAAACTTGAAACCGATGGGACCGTTGACCTTGTGGATCCAGGGGTCCAGCTCCAGGCTGTGACGCTTGGAGCCGATGACATGGAGGCAATCGACATTGTCCTCGGGCTTCTCCGTCAACTTTCCATCGCGGCCCCTGCGCTCCTCGTTGCGGCCGATCATGTCCATGTTGAACATGCAGACCATCTTCTCAATCGGCACGGTCGGGTTGTCAACATAGTAGCGCGAACCATGCAGCCCGCGTTCCTCGGCGCCGAAGAAAACAATCACGGTGCTGCGGCGGGGACGGCGGCCGTTGGCCATCAGCCCGCGGCAGACTGCCAGCAGGGCGCTGGAGCCCGAGGCATTGTCATCGGCACCGTTAAAGATCTTGCCGTCGTGCTCACCGACATGGTCGAGGTGTCCACCGATCACCACCACCTCGTCGCGAAGCTTCGGATCACTTCCTGGAATCAGGCCCACGACGTTGCGGGTCTTGTCAATCGTCTCCTTGAGCTCAACCACCAGCTCAAACTCCGCCCCCTCAAGCACCATGCCGCCACCGGATTTCTTCATCTTCTCGAGGCTGGTGTCCCAGCGCTTCAGGATCCTGTCGGCAATATCGGAGCTGATGTAGACAATCTCGTCGTCGCCGGCAGGGGTCCATTCAGCCTCGATCCGGTAGCGGGCCCGCTGGGGCAGGCGGGTGCCGATCCGGCGGCGGGCCTGCTCATCGGAAACCACCACGATCCGGCGTGCGCCGGCGGCCCGTGCGCCCCAGGCCCAGCGGGCGGCCTCGCCCTTGCCGGGGGCAACCATGACGATGCTGTCCTTGACCGGCAGGCCATGAAAAACATCCCGGCTGTCGGAATCAGAGCCGGAGCCGTTGCCGGCGAACACCCAGCGCTGCTTCCAGCGGACATCACGGCGCGACACCACGCCCACCTTGCCCCTCAGCTCAATTCGTTCTTCCTTTCCATCGGCCCCCTTGATGGAGAGGTAGGCCTCGTTGAGAAGCCGCTGGCGCCTGACCATGGTAAAGGGCTGAAAGAAGGAGTCTTTATTGCCCGGCTTGACCCCCATGCCCTCCATCTCGGAGGCGACATACTTCGAGGCGACGTTGTAGCCTGCAGTGCCGGTATCCCGCCCGGTAAGCTCATCGGAGGACAGGAACTCGATCCAGGAGTAGATCTCCTTCTGATCGATCTTTTCGTAGCCCTGGCGGTAGGACGGATCAACCTCCTGCTGGGCAAGGGGTCCAAGGGTGAGACAACATAAAATGGCGCTTGTTAACATTGGTATCTCCGCGGGTATCTTCAGGTTCCTGGCTGGTGAAATATTGAGAAGTCCGGATGATACCAAGAGAAACCCTCTTTTGCCCCTTCTGGCTGAAACCCAATCGCAGGCCCTGCCCGAAACCTTGTATTTACGGAACCTCAATTCCTGTAAAGGTTTTCAGGCAAACTTGAAATCCTCCAGGTGAAGACCTATGCTTGGGGAGTTCGAAAACTCACCGGGTAACCAGAAAATGCTCTTCATGCTGGGAAAACACAACTGTACCTGTACCAAGGGGGCGCGCATGCGCTCCCTGTGTGCCAGCAATGTTGTTCCCGGCGGGTTCACCATCTGATTCTCGATCACCCGGCGCGGCAGAAGAAAGCGGCTCTCCAGAGCCCTCCAACCGCGCCCTCTCGCTTAACAGAAGATTCAGCGTGACCCGTCCCCAGTGACGGTTTCTTTTTATTACCCCAGGCAAAAAAATCCATTGAGCCCCCTCTACCCCCTCTTCCATAAACTCGAGAACCGGCAGGTCGTCGTGATCGGCGCCGGCTCGGTCGCTCTCAGGAGCATCCGGCGCCTGCTCGCTTGCGGTGCCAGGGTGACGGTCATCAGCCCCGAGGCACTCGGGGAGATCACCGAGCTGGCCGATCAGGGAAAGCTCAGGTGGGAAAAACAACCCTACGCCGAAGGCGCCATCACGGAGGCCGACCTGGTCCTGACGGCCAGCGGCGATCACGAGGTGGCCGAAAAGGCCCGGCGGGAGGCTCAGCGACTCGGGATCCTCTTCAACAGCGCCGAGGACGAGGGGCTGTGTGATTTCCACGTCCCGGGGCTGGTCGATGCCGGGGCGCTGAAGCTCGCACTCTCCAGCGAAGGAGAGAGCCCTGCCCTCGTGGCGGCGGTCACCCGCCAGCTCGAAGAATGGCTCAAAGACCGGCAGGCCGCTGCCGGCAGTGAAGCTGGCCGGGATGAAGAACCTGCCCCCGGCCCAGCAGGAAAAGTTTACCTGGTCGGCGCAGGTCCCGGAGATCCGGACCTGCTGACGGTCAAGGCCGCCCGCCTGCTCAGAAACGCCGACCTCGTCTGCCATGACCGCCTGGTGAGTGAGCAGGTGCTCGGGCTGATCCCCCCCGGCACCGAGAAGATCTATGTCGGCAAGGAGCTCGGCTGCGGACGGGAAATTGACCCGGTCGAATTGATGATCAGCGCCGCTGGTGAGGGAAAAGCCGTGGTCCGGCTCAAGGGGGGCGACCCGGTTCTCTTCGGCCGTGGCGCCGAGGAGATGATCGCACTGGCAGGGGCCGGTGTTGACTACGAGATCGTCCCCGGCGTCTCGGCTCTCTGCTCAGTCGCCATCTCTGCGGGAATACCCGTGACCCACCGGCAGGTCGCCAGCGAGGTGGTCATCCGAAGCGGGCATGCGATGAAAAACGATTCTGAAGATACCGCGCCGGCGGAACCGGTAAAAAGAGGCACAACCTTCGTCTACTTCATGGCCGTCAACCGCCTTGGGGAGGTGGTCGAGGATCTGCGGGCCGAAGGTGTTGAAGAAGATACGCCTGTGGCTATCGTCGAGAATGGAACACTGCCCCAGGAGAGAGTTATCTGTTCCAATCTGTCCGAGATTGTCCGGGAGGCCTCCACTGCCGACATCACACCCCCCGCCCTGATCCTGGTGGGCGAGGTGGTTCACCTGCGGGAGCGGCTGGCCGAGGTGCTGGAGGCAAGGGCCTGCCCATGGCACGCATCGACCAGGAAACTCTCGAGCAGGCAACCCTCGCTGCACGCGAAGAAGGAATCGACCGCGAGCCCGCGCGGCTCATCCGCTGGGCCGCCGACCTGCTGGGCGAAAACCTCATGATGAGCACCGCCTTCGGCAAGAGCGGCATGTGCATCCTCCACATGGTGAAGGATGTCTGCCCGGACCTGCCGGTCTATTTCATCGACACCGGCTTCCACTTCAAGGAGACCATGACTTTTCTCGATGAGCTCAGGGACCTGTGGAAGGTCAACCTCGTGGCCAGGAAGCCGAAGCTCTTCGGAGTTGAGTTCGTCAAGAAGTACGGCGACAAGCTCTACGAAACCGACCCCGACCTCTGCTGCCACAAGAACAAGGTCGAGCCCTTCCGCGAGCTCTTTGGCGAGGAGGGCGAATACCAGGGCTGGATTGCCGGCGTTCGCCGTGACCAGTCCTCCACGCGAGCACAGGCGGAGGGAATCGAGCTGATGGGGGGCCACCTGGTCAAGATCCAGCCGCTGGCCTTCTGGACCAAGGACCTCGTCGATGAGTACACGAAGAAACACGACCTGCCGCAGCACCCGCTCTTCTCCATGGGCTACAACAGCATCGGCTGCGAGCCCTGCACCAGCGCCTGCGGCGACTCTGACGACGAGCGTGCGGGACGCTGGGCCGGCAAGGCCAAGACCGAGTGCGGCCTGCACACCTTCTGGCAGAGCAAGGAAAAGGAGCCGGGGGAGGCTGGTGACAACGATGGGGAAGAAGCTGAAAAGTCCTCCTGAGGGGCTAAACAGGCCGGCGGAATACCCGGATCAGGGCAAAACGCCTCCCCACAGCGCTGCCCTATTGCTGCAGCCCCTATCCTGCCGAAATAAACAGTGGCGGCCACACGCGTAGCGGCCGACTCAAGGACTGGTTAGAATGAGCAGGCGATGGGAATCTACGACCGCGACTACTACCGGAACCCCGGAGGCGGCAATGCCCAGCTGAAAAGCTGGGCCTCGACCGCAGTGGGCACCATCATCCTGCTCAATATCGGCTGCTGGTTCCTGCAGCTGATGACCAAGGCCGATTCAACCGTACTGCACGCGATGTGCTCCACGGGAAACAGCATCTTCGGTGGCGGCTTCCCGGAGCTCTGGCGGCTCCTTACAGCCTGCTTTGTCCATGCCCAGGATGGCATCTTCCATATCGGCTTTAATATGCTGGGTCTCTGGTTCTTCGGGCGCGAAATCGAGCGCATGTATGGGAAAAAAGAATTCTGGATCTTCTATCTCTTCTCAGGCGCCATCGCGGTCACGGTTGAAAGCTACGTCCAATACCAGCAGGGGGCTTTCGCAGCGCAGATCCCGATTGTTGGAGCATCCGGCGGGGTGTCTGCAGTAGTCGTACTCTGCACCCTCTTCTTTCCGCGCAGACCTGTATTTTTTGGTATACCACTCTGGGCCGTGTGCGGTTTCTTTCTCTTGAAGGATCTCTTCGGCGCCGTTGGATCCAGTGCGGGCGGTATTGCCCATATGGCCCACCTCGCCGGAGCAGGATGGGCATTGATTTTCAAGCTCTACGACCTGCGGTGGAGCCGCCTGAGCCCATGGAAATCGAAAGGGCGCAGGAATTCACCAGGGCAGAAAGGCAGCAAATCCCGGTGGGGCGCCAAGAAGCAGGAGAGCGAGAAACCCCGGGTGCCCGATGCCGTCTCCAGCCGCGTCGATGAGCTGCTGGAAAAAATCAGCCGCGATGGCATGGGCAGCCTGAGCGATGAGGAGCGGGAATTCCTGGTCGAGAACTCGCGCCGCTACAGGAGAAGCTGAAGCTCCCCGGCTCAGTCCGGAACGATCCGGAAGCGAATCTCCACGCGAACCTGCGGCCCGGCCGCCGCAGCGGCTTTCCCTGCAGCCCCCGGCTGGCGATTGGCCTTTTTCGCCTGCAGGGCTGAGCCAGCTGGTGAATCCTCTTTGAGCCCGGCACTCGATTCGCTCCTGGCATCCTTCTTCAACCCTGCCGGGGCAGGGGCCGCTTTTCTCAGCGCTTTCGCAGAACGCTTCGCGACTCCCCCCGCCGACCCGGCTTCCAGGAGCTTAATACCCCGCCGGGAGGCGCGGTCCCGCACAGGCGAGAGGGTCTGCAGGGCCGCAAGTTCCTGGTGGAGAGACTCGAGCTTGCCCGCATCGACGACCAGGGCCAGGAATTCTCCGGAGGCCTCCCCCTTCTCCTGCCCGGGCAGTTTATCTTTAGGCCTGCGGGCCAGTGAGGAAGCCTGCCTGGCCCGGCTTTTTGGCTGGAGCGCTTCTTTGCTCTCCGCACGCGCGGCGGCCAGGGCAGGACGTGCAAGGCCGCGCCGCGCCTGCCAGGCCTTGAGCTCGGCCAGGCGGGAGCGGGGAACCTCCACCTCGTAGCGCACCGCGACCAGCTGGCCGTCGATACTCTCACGGCTCACCTCGATCGGGCTGCCCGGCTTCTTCTGCTGCGCTTGATTTGCGGCGGCAACTTCCACCGCCCCGGCAGGGGGAGCGGCCGGGGCTGGGTCACTGACTGCCGCAGCGTCAGCGATCTCCACCGCGCCGGGAGCAGGGACCACAGGCTCATCGCCCTCGGTCTCCTCCTCGGCTTCGGCCACAGAACCAAGTTCCTGAGTTTCGGGAGCGATCGATTTTTCCAGGCTGAATGTTCCGGCGCGAGGTTTCGCGGGGGGCTCATCGGCAGCGAACTCCAAGGTCGGTTCTCCCGTGGGTTCATTGAACACCAGGCCGGAGAACGGATCCTCCTCCGGTGGCGTCACCGAACGCCAGACGACCAGGGTCATCAAGACCACTGCAGCAGCAACCCCGAGGAGGCGCTGAAATTTTTCTGTCCTGACGAAAGGAATCACCGGCGTGGAATCATCGATGCTCTCCCCCACCTGCCGGCTGAAATCTTCCGGCACCGGGACATCCGGCCGCGAGCTGAGCAGAGAAACCGTCTTTTCGTAGGATTCGAGAAGATCCCGGCAGGGCTCTGAAGCCCGGGCCTGCTCAAGCAATTCGAGACGCTCAGCCGGCGACAGCTTCGCCTCCGGCAGGTCCGGCTCGATGAGCTCCTGCAGGTGCTCTTTCACCCGGCGGTAGAGATCTTCGTTGGCCTTGTCTTCAGACATCTTTTCGTTTCTTTCTCGCTCGAGAGTCTCTGCCGGTCTCAGCGCCACAGCCCGCAGGCTGCCCGCCGCTGGCCCAATCCAGTGCCGGCCTGTTCATCAGACCGTAAAGAAGTGCCGGAGTTTCGTCTTCCGCTGTAAAAAAACGGAAAATACCGAACTTCTGCTGATCACCTTAATCATTCCGAAATAAGCGCTTAAGAGTCCTTCTCAAACCCTTACCGGCTGCGAAGCCTCGATAAAAGCCGCAGGATCTCGATATAGAGCCAGACCAGGGTCACCAGCAGTCCGAAAGCTGAGTACCATTCCATGTACTTCGGCGCACGACGCCTGGCGCCTTCTTCGATCAGGTTAAAATCAAGCACCAGGTTCAGGGCGGCGATCGCGACGACGAAGAGATTGAAGCCAATGCCAATCCAGCTCGATCCGCCAACAGAGGCCGAATGAATATAGGGTATGTTGACACCGAAGAAGCCCAGCACAAAGGTCATCAGGTAGACCAGCATGATCCCCATGGTGGCGGCCATGAGACCGCGCTGGAAGGCGGGCGTTGCGCGAATGACCCCGGTGGTATAGAGCAGCAACATGCCAAAAAGGGTACAGAAGGTAAGCCCGACAGCCTGGAAGGCAATGCCCGGGTACATCATCTCAAAATAGGCTGAGATCGCACCCAGGAAGAGACCCTCGGCAATGGCATAAAAAGGACTGGTGATGGCTGAGATCCTGGGCACGAAGATCGTGATCAACGCCAGCACCAGGCCGCCGATCATTCCACCCCAGATCCAGGGTTGGATCGCAGCCATGTTTCCGGCCTGCGCCGCAAGGTAGGTTTTATTCCAGGTGAAAACCGCCGCCGCTCCCAGCAGGAGTGTCAGGAAGCCCGTTTTCAGGACGGCTCCCTGGACTGTCATCACGGTCGAATCAACCATTCCCTCGGAACGGTCGAACATCCTGGAGTTCAGGGCTGGATTCGCAGTTCTCATTCTGTATTCGCTCCTTCGATAAATCTCGGGGCCCGGCCACGGCCGGGGTTCTTCACAAAATCCCATCTCCTCCGGGACCCCTGCTATACTAAGCAAAGTGAGCGACCCGGTCCAGAACGACCGAGGCGAATCGAGTTGCTCTCAAACAGGCAGCCGGCCTGTAAACGGCCCGGAAAGCCGGGTTTCACCAGGAAGAAAAAACCGATGACCGCAGACTTTATCGTAATCTCCGGCGGGCCCTGTTCAGGGAAGACAACCGTCATCGATGCCCTTGCCGAGCGCGGTCATGCGACCATCCCGGAGGCAGCCACCGAGCTGATCCGCGACCCGACCTTCGACCAGCTGCGCACCGAGCCGCGTGAATTTCAGCGCCAGGTTCTCCTTCGCCAACTTGAGAACGAAAAGCGGATGCTTGAGACACTCGAAGATGGCACCACCGTTTTTCTCGACCGTGGTATTGGAGATGGATTCGGCTACCTTCAATACCACGACATGGAGCCTTTCAAAGAGCTCATCGAGGCCTGGGCAGAGAACCGCCGGCACACCCGCTGCGTCCTCTTCTTTGAATCCCGGCCCGACTACCAGGCTGCCTCCCACCGCTCGGAAACCCCCGCTGAAGCCCGGCGCATCCGCGAGATCCTGCTGGAGGACTACCGTTCGCGCCACGACCAGGTCCGCGTTATTGAGTGGCTACCGGTGGAGGAGCGCATCGCGGCGGTGCTCGAGGTCGCCGGTGGCGAAGACCGGGGGGCGTGAATGCTGCTTGAAAACAGGATCGCCATCGTAACCGGGGGGGCACAAGGAATCGGTGCCGCCACCGCCAGCCTCCTGCGCTCGGAGGGCGCACTGGTCGAGGTCTGGGATGCGGCGGCCGGGCACCCGGAGACCGGCAAGGACGAGGGGCTCACCTCCCACAAGATTGATGTCAGCGACGCATCGAAGGTCGAGACCGCCCTTGAAGAGCTGGTCTCCAGGCTGGGAGTCCCGGATATTCTCATCAACAACGCCGGCATCATCGCCGACGACTTCGCCTCCGAGCTCTCCGATGAGGACTGGGAGCGCGTCCTCAAGGTCAACCTCAACGGCACCTTCATCCCCTGCCGCGCACTCATCCCCCACCTGCGCGAGCGCGGCAGCGGGGTCATCACCAATACCTCCTCGATCTCAGCTCTCGGTAACCGCGGCCAGGCCAACTACGCCGCCAGCAAGGCCGGGGTCATCGGACTGAGCAGGACGCTCTCCCAGGAGCTTGCCGGCGATGGGATCCGTGTCAATTGCATCGCCCCAGGCGCCATCGAGACCAGCATGTTTGACGAGGTGCCCGAGAAGGTTAAAGAAAAATTCCTCCAGCGCATCCCGCTGGGAAGACTCGGCACCCCCGAAGATGTCGCCCGCCTGCATCTCTTCCTCGCCAGCGACGAGGCCTCCTATATGACCGGGCAGACGGTTTTCTGCGACGGGGGGATCACCCTCTGAGCCGGCCATGAGCGAGACCATGACCCTCCAGCTTGTCGACCTCAGCCTTGAGAGCCCGCAGGAAAACCTCGCGCTCGATGAGGCCCTCCTGCTGGAGGCGGAAGCCGCTGCCGCCGAAGGAGGGAAGCTCGGCTACCTGCGCTTCTGGGAGAGCGCGGAGCCCTTCGTCGTGCTGGGAGTTTCCCGTGGAATCGAGAAAGACGCCGAGCGCGAACGGTGCCGGGAGGACGGGATCCCTGTCCTTCGCCGGGCCTCCGGCGGTGGGAGCGTCCTGCAGGGGCCCGGCTGCCTCAACTTCACCCTGGTCCTGCCGATGGGCTACGCCGCCGGGCTTGGCGATATCGACCAGTCCTACCGGGCCATCCTCGACCCCTGCGCTGAAGCGCTGGGGCTCGATGGGGTCTCCATGCTCGGCAGCTGCGACCTGGCTCTCGGTGACCTTAAATTCAGCGGCAGCGCGCAGAAGAGAAGCCGCTACTGCCTGATGCACCAGGCCACCCTGCTTTACGACTTCAAGCTCGAGCTCATCCCGCTCTACCTGCAGCATCCGGACAAGCAGCCCGATTACCGCCGGCAACGTGACCACCTTGATTTTGTAACCAATCTCCCCCTCGATGCCGCCACCCTGCGGGAACGGATCAGGAATGCGTGGAATACCGTGCCGGTGCAGGAGAGCTGGCAAGCGCCCGGCCTCGAGACGCTGCTGGAAGAAAAATACTGCAACCCCGAATGGATCGAGCGCTTCTGAAGCCACCCGCCTGCGATGGAATCATCAGCGCTTGATGCGGTAGATCTTCAGGCTTCCCTTGCGATAGACCCGCATGGTGAATTCATCCCCCTTTGAAAACCGGCTGAGCTCCCTGGCCACGCCCTGGGGACTGCTGACCGAATGCCTGTCGATGGTGGTGATGATATCGTAGCGCTCGAGGAGCTTGAGGTCAGGGCGGATCCGGGTGAGGTTCTTATCCAGCGCCAGGACCAGCACTCCCTCTCGCAGGGTGATGGGAAGCTGGGCCCGCACGACCTCCGGGACCTTTGCCAGGACAACCCCCATGTAAGCCTCCAGCTCCAGCCGGCGGGAATCATCGGCACGCCTCCTCGGCTCCGGCCGGCTGGCGGCGGAGGTGCCCTTGCCGACGATGATGATGGGACGCTCCTTGAGCGGACGCGGCCGGGCCTGGCCCGCCGCCACCGCCACCTCGACCAGGCGCCGTCCACCCGGGAGCTCACGCTGGCTCAGGGCCATACCGGCAGCCTCGAGATGAGCTTTGACCACCTCGTATCCGGCCCCCTTCACATCTGCGGAAAATAAGATCTTCAGCTTCGCCAGCGCCTCGTTGCTTGAATCGTGGACAACCGGGAAACCCGTGTAATCAGCCAGGAACTGGAGCAATTGCAGCGCCGGGATGCGTCCGGCCACGATATCCACCGGCTGGCTCCGCGTCTTTTCCGGATCCGGTACGATCCGGTCTGCCCGGGCAGCGGCTTCGAGCCGGAAACGGCCGGCAAGGGCAGGATGGGCCTTGCGCAGCTCAGCGAGGCTCCCGAATTTTTCAGGCGCGCGCTCCGGCAGATGCAGAACCAGGCCATCGGCAGCCAGCTCGAGAACTGCCCCCGGGGGGCCAGCAGCGGGAGACGCCGGCAGCAGAGAACCCAGCAGCAACAGGCAGGTGGTACAGATCATTTTCAGCTTCATCAGAATGTCTCCATGGAGTTCATCGGCGAGAGAACAGCTTCCACTCTCAGGGCTATGGTGTGCCGGCGGCTATTGAGCGCCTTTGCGGAGGCCGACGGTTACAGCGGGAACATTGGTGATGATCCCATCGATCCCGCGCTCCATCAATGACCGCATCTCTGCTTCATCGTCGACGGTGTAGACCCAGACGACAAAGCCATTGCTGTGGAGCTCTTCGATGTAGGCGCGGTCGGCGAGCTTGTAATTGCAGACGACCACGGAGGCACCGGCCTCCGCGGCGATGCGCTGGTGCTCCCGGGCCCGGGCGATGCTGTCGTCAGAGAACTTGTTGCCGGTAAGGTAGCCGGTCGTGACCCCGGGCAGCACCTCGTGAAACTCACGGATCGCCCGCGGCGAAAAGCTCTGCACGAAGACCTCTTTCTCGATACCCAGCTTCTGGACGATCATGGCGACATCCCGCCCGATATCCTCCGGCTTGATCTCGATCACCGGGGTGGACCGGCCACGCAGCAGCTCGAGGGCCTCCTCAAGGGTCGGCACCTTCTCTCCGGCATAGTCGGCTGAATGCCAGCTTCCTGCATCCAGCCTGCGCAGCTGCTCGAGGCTCAGCCCGGTGACCTTCGCACTCCGGCCATCGGTAAAGACCTCCTTGAAATTCGTCGTTCTCAGCACATCCTTATCGTGCATGAGAGCCACCTGGCCATCGCTGGTCCTGTAGACATCGAACTCGACTCCATCGGAGCCCTGCTCGATTCCCAGCCTGATCGCGACAAGGGTATTCTCAGGCGCATCTACTGATGCCCCGCGGTGGGCAATGACCTTGAAGCCCTGCCGCTGGAAGCCCGACTTCATGGTACAGCCCGCCAGCAGGGGCAGGAGAAGACAGAACCCGGACAGGAATTTAGAGCCTGGCATGATGCGCTAGTCCCCATTGGCTCCGCTGCCCTCTACCGCCAGCTCACCCTCGCCGGGATCATCAGCGGCTGCCTTCAACAGGTCCTCGGGGCGAATGGGATCGATAATCCCGGGAATACCTTCATCGAGGATCACGAAACGAAGGATGTAGACAATCACCGGGACTCCAAGCAGCAGGCCCCAGACCCCGAAGAAATGCTCACCAACGGCAAGGATCGCCAGGACCATGACCGGGTGAAGATGCAACATGTCACCCAGGATCTTCGGATTGAGGATCCAGGCCTCGAAGAGGTGAATCACCAGGATCCCGACCACCGCCACGAAGGCCAGCCAAACGCTTCCCCCGTCCTGGGCAACCGCCATCAGGGCGATTGGAACACTAGAGAGAACCACCCCCAGCACCGGGATAAAGCTGCAGATAAAGACGATGGAGCAGAGGAAGAGCTGGTTGTCGATTCCAAGAATTCCAATGAGCAGGAAGGTCAGGATGGTATTGAACAGGGCGATGACCGCCTGGGCCTGGAAGGCACGGCCGATCAGGCGGCCGAAGCTGATCAGGCCGGGTGCGATCTCGAGGTAGAAATCCTTCAGCCGGCTGCTCTGCAGTCTTCGAACACCGCGGCGCATCTTGGTCAGGTCGAATACGACAAAGAAGCTCAAGAGGAGGGAGAGCCCCAGCGCGATGGGGAGATAGATCATCTGCTTGAAGAGGCCCTTCATCCCCGCGCCTACATCAGCGCGCCCCTCCCCGGCCATGTCTTCGAGCTTGGCGCCGATCTTCTTCGCAAGACCTCCCTGCTTCCACTCCGCCAGCGCATCGGTGCGGGCCTTGAGCTCAAAGCCGGCCTTCTGGTCTGCCTCCGAAGGAGGGTCAGGCTTCTTACCGGAGACCGCCCCATCGTAGGCCGCCGAGAAAGACTGCAGGTCATCCTCCGCTGTCAGGGCAGCGCTCAATTTTCTGAACTTATCATAGGGGTAGGTAACCAGCAGCGCCTGCGGGCCTTCATCTTCCCCGGCAGGCGACCTGGTCTTCAGCGTCGCGTAAAAAGCAGCAAACTTTTCCCGGTAGACGGCAGGGTCCTTCTTTCGCAGGTTGTTGACATATTCAAGCCCCTGGAACTTGAGACTCGCATTCCTCTTCTGCTGGTAGGACTTCTTGAAGTCCGTGTCGTTTTCAATCTTCTCCTTGACGTACTTCCTGACTGATTTCTGCTGCGCGGCCTCCGGCAACTTGGAGAAGAAGGGGTAATTGTTTCGATCGACGCCTTCGTTCTTGGCCACAGCCGCATTGCTGTCATCGAATTCCCGGGCCTTGATATTGAAGACCTCGTCGTAGCTCTCCGCCAGGATCCAGACCAGGAGGCGCTCGTCCTGGCTGCCGGCCTTCAGCTCCTGCTCCAGGGCCTCGGCCGCCTGCTTCTCCACCAGGTCCGTCTCGAAGAGTTTTTCGAGCCTCTCTTTTTCTTTTTTAAAGGCGTGGAATTCCTTGTAGCGCAAGCCCTGGGCCTTGTACTCCCGGTAGGCTTTCTCGTAGGCCTCATCACCGGAGGAGCCGTAGTTCTCATTCATCAGGTATTGCCCCAGGGTGTCGCGGAGAACCTCGTTCAGCTTACCGCCGGGATTGCTGGCAAGCTCCTCTGCCCTGGGAATGAGCAATTCAACCTGGTCAACCAGCCGCGGCGCGAAGAAACGTCCAACTCCATAGCCACTGCCGATGAGGGTGAGAAAGCTGACGATGGTCACCAGGCGGTACAGCCAGGCCTTCTCCTCATCGGGAGAGATCAGCTTCACCAGCCAGTCAACAAGCCCCCTCATCGAGTAGGCGATGATGAAGGTCATGAAGACGATGAAGAAGAAGCTGCGCAGGCTGAAGACCAGCAGGAGAAAAACCGCCCACATGGTGATCTTTTCCCACGGCAACCAGTCGAGGAACTGGAAGCCCCCTCCACCTTCGCCTGCTGCCGTTTTTCTTTTCGCCGTCATGGGCTCTCAACCTCAATTCGGGATCTTCTGCCTAGGAACTTAATCGAACGGCCGTGAACTCGCAACCACCGGACCACAGAGAAAATGGCACGGCAGGCGGGCTGAGTGGCTGCGAACAGGCTTCCTTTGCGTTAAACTGCGCGCGTTGATGGTCGGCTTGGACCGGTCGCGAATTCACCCCAGCCCGGGAAAAACACCGATGAAAGAGCTCGGAACACTTGATTTCTCCATCGTCGGTATTTATCTCGCCGGCACCGTGGCGCTGGGAATCTACTTCGCCAGGCGTAAGCAGAGCTCCTCGGAGGGTTATTTTCTCGCCGGGCGCGATCTCACCTGGCCCTTCATCGGCCTCTCGCTCTTCGCCACGAACATCTCCACCGAACATTTCGTAGGGCTGGCGGCATCCGGCCACCGGCTGGGACTCGTGGCCGGCGGCTGGGAATGGATGGCGAGCCTCTGCCTCATCATGCTCGCCTGCGTCTTCGCGCCGCAATACCTGCGCCACAAGGTCTTCACCATTCCCGAGTTCTTCGAGAAGCGCTACGGGCCCGCGATGCGCATGAGCCTGACGGTGTATTTCCTCGCCATGATCGTCCTGACCAAGGTCTCCCTCGCGCTCTTCAGCGGCAAGGTGGTGCTCGAATATTTCACCGGCTTCTCCGGTGATTCGATCCTCTGGGCCATCGGGATCCTGACGGCGGTCTATACCCTGGTCGGTGGCCTCCGCGCAGTGATCTACACGGACTTCGTGCAATCGATCATCCTCATCGGAGGCTCGGTCATCCTCACCTGGGTCGGCCTCGATGCGGTGGGTGGCTGGGATGGCCTCACCGCGAAGCTTGCCGAAAAGGACAAGCTCGACATGCTGTCGATGGTCAAGGGTGTCGACCACGAGCTGCCCTTCACCGGCTACCTGCTGGGGAACTTCCTCATCGGCGGAATGTTCTACTGGTGCATGGACCAGGTGAACGTGCAGAGGGTGCTCGGTGCGCGCAATCTCCACCATGCCACCTCCGGAGCCATCTTCGCCGGCTTCCTGAAGATCATTCCCGTTTTCATCTTCGTGCTGCCGGGAATCATTGGCTTCATCCTCTACAACGAACAGCTCACCGGCGAAGACGGCAAGGTCAACTACAACGGAACCTATTCGATGCTGCTGGAGAACCTGCTCTCACCGGGCCTCCGGGGCGTGGTGCTGGCGGCGCTGCTGGCAGCGCTGATGTCCTCGCTCAGCTCGAGCTTCAACTCGGTGGCAACGCTGGTTGGACGGGACATCGTCGCACGCTGGTCATCGACGGATAACACCGCCACCCAGATCCTCGCCGGGCGTATCGCCCTGGTGGCCGTCATGGTGCTCGGCATCTTCGCCACACCACTCATCGAGAGCCAGGAGACCCTGTGGCAGTACCTGCAGGTCGTCACCGGCTACCTCTCGGTGCCCTTCGCCGTCGCCGGGCTGCTGGGGATCTTCTGGAGCCGCATCAATCGCCAGGGGGCGCTCTGCGGGGTGGCGATGGGAATCATCGCCGGCACCGTCCTGCTGCTCGACTCGGAGGTCTACCAATGGGAGATCGGCTTCCTGCGCCACGAGTACCTCGGCTCCTTCCTGCATCGGCACTTCCTCAGCGCCGTGCTCACCGCCGCGGCCATGATCATCGTCAGCCTGCTGACACCGCCTCCCTCAGAAGAAATCCAGAAGGGATCCTTCAGCCTGCGGCGCGGCTGGGGAGAATTGAGCGACGCCCACAAGGGCTGGATCGGCGTCCTCTTCGCGACGATCTGCGTCCTGTGGTGGATCTTCCGTTAAGCGAAAGCTGAAGCCCTAGGCTTGTTCCTGCTCGACGACAGCCTGCGCTGCAGCCAGGCGGGCGATCGGCACACGGTAGGGTGAGCAGGACACGTAGTTCATGCCGACATGATGGCAGAACTTGACCGAGGCGGGATCGCCGCCGTGCTCCCCGCAGATGCCGACCTTGAGCTTCGGATCGAGCTTGCGGGCCTTTTTTACGCCCTTCTTGACC
>CAZTRG010000016.1:0-12741 GCA_964615885.1 uncultured Planctomycetia bacterium
TCGGAGCGGTCGGAGAGGAAGAACTCCTCAACCGAGAAGTCGTGCTTTTCGTCGGCCAGCTTCTTCGCCAGGGCCGTGCACTCCTCGACTCTCTTCAGAAAAATACCGCCAACCTCGAAGGCGAAATCAAGCGAGCCTGACTGCAGAAAATTATCGATCTTGCGCCGGCTGCCGCGAACGCCCTCGACATCGGAGGCGGTGAAGTACATCCGCTGCGGATCGAGAGCCTTCAGAAAGGAGTCGAACATGCGCCCGGAGCGCGTGTCGTTGAGCTTCCAGCGCCGAACATGAATCTGCTCAAGGTAGGCTGCCACGTGCTGGGTAATCACCTTGTCGCGGACCGTAGGAATGCCCAGCTGGGCATACACGGCGGCCGGCGCCAGCGCGAGGACCAGGAGCCACAACAGGAGGCGGCTCCGGCAGAGAGCAAAAGGAACTCGAACATAACTTTCGAAAACGGATTTCATCTGGAACACCTGTCTGTCTGCAGATTTGCTGTGCCGGAAAAGCCTCCCGGCCACCTGCGGTATTATAGTCCAGGAGATGCCGGATGCAGATCCTCATTGCATTTTCACGCCAACGAATTTGTCCCGCCATCGCGGTTGCAGATGCGGATTTTATGGCTCCATTCGGCAAGCTGGGGCCCCGCGAGACAAACCGCCTGCAGTGTCAGGCCAGCAGATCGCGGATCACGTGGCCGTGAACATCCGTCAACCTGCGGTCGATGCCATTGTGGCGAACGGTCAGCTTCTCATGGTCGATGCCAAGGAGATGCAGGATCGTCGCATGGATATCATAAACCCGGGTCGGGTTGTCGCGGTCCAGGGGCTTGTAGCCCCACTGGTCACTGGGCCCGTGGGTCACGCCGCCCTTGATGCCTCCGCCGCAAAGCCAGTTGCTGAAAACATAGGGGTTATGATCACGCCCCTTGCTGCCCTGGGTGCTTGGCATGCGTCCGAACTCCGTCGTCCAGAGGATGATCGTATCTTCCAGCAGACCGCGCTGGCGCAGATCCTTGATCAGCCCCGCCGCGCCGGTAGCCATGCCCATTGAGAGCGGCGGATGGTCTCGCGGGATGTCTTCGTGGCTGTCCCAGTTACGGCGGGGAAAGCTGTTGTCGTTGCCCGACCAGATCTGGACAAAACGGACTCCTCGCTCCAGCAGGCGCCGTGCCACCAGGCATTTGCGGCCGAAATATTCAATCTCTTCATCAACATTGATCTTGGCCGGGTATTTCTTCCGTGCCTTATGCAGGCCGTAAAGCTCGAGGATCTCCTTCGGCTCCTTGGAGATGTCGAGCGCCTCCGGGGCGCTGAGCTGCATCCTGGCCGCCAGCTCATAGGAGCGGATGCGTGAATCAAGGCGCGAATCTCCGGGGCGGCGGCCCTGGTAGGTGCGGTTCAGCTTGTTGATGAGCTCAAGGCCCTCCCGGTTCCCCTTCCCGGAGATGAACTCGGCCCGGGCCGCGATATCATTGATCGGGTTTTCCCGCTGGGGAAAGATTTCTGTTCCCTGGGAGTCCGCCGGCAAAAAAGCCGAGCCCCAGTTCTTGGGGCCGTTGGAGCCGTAACCTCGATGGTCGGGAAGCACGACAAAGGAAGGCAGGTCTTCGTTGATGGCCCCCAGGGCATAGCTGACCCAGGAACCCATCCCGGGAAAGCCCGGGCGCTGAAAGCCGGTCGCCTGCAGGTAGGTTGCCTGGCTGTGAACCCCGGTTTTCCCCACCAGGTTGTGGATGAAGGCCATCTCGTCAGCGACCTCCCCCAGCGGAGCGACAATGTCGCTGAGGTGCTTGCCGCAGCGGCCGTAACGCTTGAACTCAAATGGTGATTTCATCCAGGGGCCCAGGCCGTTCTGAAAGGCCTCTACATGCTCCCCGAAATCGGACTTCTTTCCGTGGTGCTTAACCAGCTCGGGCTTGTAATCAAACATATCGAGATGGCTCGCCGCCCCCGACATGAAGAGCTGTACCACCCGCTTTGCCTTTGGCGCATGATGCAGGCCTCCGTGGGCCTTGGGCTGTTCCCCCTCAGCCGCTGCCGCCTCGCCGCCCAGCAGGGCTGCAAGGGCGATCCCGCCCAGGCCGCCACCTGATTCCCAGAGAAAATTCCGGCGGTCCAGCAGCGGGGCGCCTTCAGCGGGACTGTGTGGAAAAGCAGAGTTTCGGCTCATTGGACGGTTCTCAATCGAGATAGGTAAATTCACTCAGGTTAAAAAGAACCCGGCACAAGTTGGCAAGCCCATGGCGGGAGGCATAGGCCGAGAGGGCCTTAACCTCCTCCTCCCCGGCCTCCCTGCCGGTCACAAGACGAAGCCCCAGCCGGACCTGGTCCTCTGGCGATTTCGCCTCCGCCGTCAGCCGTTTGGCGAAATGTCCGGCCATGACCAGGGTGAACTTGCTGTTGAGCAGCGACAGCGCCTGCAGGGCGGTGAGCGCCTCGTCCCGCTTGGGGGTGCTCTGCGATGAATCCGCGCAGTTGAAGGTAGTCATAAAAGGATCCGGCTGCGAGCGGACGATAAAGCGGTAGATCGAGCGCCGATGAGAGGCCGGATCTTCCGGGTCGAACTTGTGGTATTCGTAGTGCGGTGAATGGGCGGTCTTCTCCAGCTTGAAGAGATAGAAACCCGGACCGTACATGTCGCCCTTGAGCTTGCCGCTGGCCTGGAGCATCGCATCGCGGATCTCTTCAGCCTCCAGGCGCCGGCGATTCATGCGCCAGAGCAGCTGGTTGCCGGAATCAACGAGGTGGCTTTCTTTGTTCCAGCGCGAAGACTGCCGGTAGGTGGCGCTGGTAACCAGGAGACGATGAAGCTTCTTGAAGGACTGCCCGCCATCGCGGAACTCACAGGCCAGCCAGTCCAGCAGCTCGGGATGGGTGGGAAGACGCCCCATGCGGCCGAAGTCATTCGGAGAGTCGACGATGCCCGCCCCGAAATGCCAGAGCCAGACGCGGTTGACAATGGAGCGCCAGGTCAGCGGGTTGTCCCGGCTGGTGATCCACTTCGCCAGGGTTGATCTCCGCGCCCCCTCGGGATGGCCCTCGGGAAGGTCCATCTCCAGGGCCGTGTCGGCGGAGAAGGGCAGGATGCCCGGCTTGACCTTTTCACGCGGCTCCAGGATTTCTCCCCGATGAAGCACGTGGATCGCCCGCGGCTTGCCCTTGGTGGGCTTGAAGTTCCCCTCGGGCTTGAAGTGCGTGGCCGCGGCATAAACCATACCGGATTTTTTCAGCTGCCCCAGCTTGCCCGAGAGGCCTTGCTCCCGGGCCAGGAGGCGCTTCTCGTCGGCAAGCCACTCGGCAGACTTGATGCGCGCCATCAGGGCCTGGCGCTTCTTCCGCGCCTCGGCAAGAGCGGCCGAGGCCCCTTCGTTCCTGGCCCTCGGCCAGCTCCCGTCAACCAGGTTCTTGCGGGCCCAGCGCACAGGGGCCTGGATCGAATCCAGGGAGAAAACCTTCGCTCCCAGGGCAACATTCTTCCCGGCCTTGTCAAACACCTCGAGCTCACCCAGGGCAAGAATGTAGTCCTTGCTCCGGGGGGCGAGCTTGACCGCCCTGATACGCACAAAGCGGACCTTGGACCCTTTCGCTGCAGCCGAATATTCCCCGAGTCCCGGATTTGGAAAATCTCCCGCACTTTCATCGGCAAACACTGTCGGGGCCGGGAAGGACTTGTGCCTGGCTCCCTCGATGATGAAGCGGACCGGAAAGCCGAAGCCTGCCCCGATATTGTTGTATTCGTCGTGGCTGGGATGCAGAACAACACGCTCGAGCTCAAGGTCCTGCCCAAGGTCCACCGCCACCCATTTTTCTTCTCCCTGCCGCTTGCTGATCTGGCTGTGGTAGCCATAGGCCGGGCTCTTCTTATCCAGCTTGACCTCGGCAGAATGTTTTTTAATCGCCTTGTCGAGCGCCACCAGCTCTTCGCCCCCTGCGGCGGCAACCCCATCCCGGAGTTTTTTCAGCTCTCCTCGAACCGCTGAAAGCTCCGTGTTGAGCTTCTTGCGCTCCTGGGCAGTCCCCGGATTGCGGTCGTAGGGGCGCTCGGCCCTGTCCACCGCCGCAAAAACATCCTGGAGGCTGTAGTAGTGCTTCTGGGTGAAGGGGTCGAACTTGTGATCGTGGCAGCGGGCGCACTGGATGGTCAGGCTGGTGAAGGTGTTGATGGTGTTGGTGACCATCTCGTCGCGGTCGATATAGCGGGCCACCTTCCCATCAATCTTTGCTTCGGAAACCTCAACATGGCCGATGAAATCCCATGGCCCGGCAGCAACGAATCCGAGCCCGAGGATTCCCTCCGGGTCACCGGGAAAGAGAACGTCACCAGCCAGCTGCTCCTGGACAAAGCGGGAGTACTTCTTGTCGGCGTTAAAGGCGCGGATCACGTAGTCACGGTAGGGCCAGGCATTGCGCCGCAGCTTGTCCTTGTCATAGCCACAGGTGTCGGCGTACTTGACGACATCGAGCCAGTGACGAGCCCAACGCTCTCCGTATTGCTTCGAGCCGAGCAGGCGGTCAACGAGCTCCTCATAGGCGCGTGGTGATTTGTCGGCGAGAAAGCGGTCCACCTCGGCGGGGCTGGGCGGGAGCCCGGTGAGGTCGAAAGAGAGCCTGCGAAGAAGGGTCAGGCGGTCTGCCTCCGGCGCCGGCTTGAGCCCCTTGCCGGCAAGGCGGGCCCGGATGAAAGCATCGACCGGATTGCGGATGCCGGCTGCGCCCTCGCCCTCGAGGCCGGGCACAGGAGGGCGCTTCAGCGGCTTGAACGACCACCAGTTAAAGTCAATCGTGCTTTTTTCCGACAGCGCCACACCCTCCGGCCACGGCGCGCCGGCCTGGATCCACTGCTTGAGAATGTCCACCTCGGCAGCCGAGAGCGGCTCCCGGTTCTTCGGCATGGCGGCCTTGCCATCCTTCGACGCCACCAGCGTAATGAGGCGACTGGCGGCCGGGTCGCCCGGAACCAGGGCGGGGCCCTTGCGGCCACCCTTCAGCAGGGCCGCGCGGGAAGACATCGACAGCTTCCCCTTGCGCTTCGAGTCGCTGTGGCAACCCAGGCAGCGGCTCTCAAAGATCGGAGCCACCTTGCTGCTGAAGAGGTCCTCAGCTGCAGGGCTCTTCGCCGCTGCCAACACAAGGGCCGCTGTAAAAAGGAGTCGTCTCATCTTTTGCACATGGAGCCCTGGAACTGTTATTGCAAACCCCTGCCGCCACACGGCGGCACGCTGCATAGGGCTATTATCACGAAGCCCGCGGGTCATTCAAGCAATAGCCGCGCCGGGGACAGGAACGAAGCCCTTGTTGCCACCCCGGCGGATTTTGGTTTGCATGATCCCACCCCGGTGTGGACGATCAATGCCTGGGATGCAACAGGAACCCTGCTGCCGGAGAAAACCATGACCCATAGATTTTCAAGACGGGCACTTCTTAAAAGCAGCGCCCTTGCCGCAACCTCAACCCTCAGTGGTGGCTTCAGCATCCTTGCAGGCGGCGAACCTCCCAGTGAAAAGCTCAACATCGGCATCATCGGCGCCGGGGGCAAGGGCGCCTCCGACCTCGCCGGGGTCAGCAGTGAGAACATTGCCGCTCTCTGCGACGTCGACCTCGGCCGCTCCGCAGCCGCCCGCAGCCGGCACCCGAAGGCCGCCCGCTATACCGACTATCGCAAGATGCTGGAGAAGGAGAAGGGGCTGGATGCCGTCACCGTCTCGACCCCGGACCATCATCATGCCCCGGCAGCGCTGATGGCCATGGCGCTGGGGAAGCACGTCTACTGCCAGAAGCCCCTGACTCATTCGGTCTCCGAGGCCCGGCTCATGCGGGCCGCGGCAAAGAAATACAAGGTGGCAACCCAGATGGGAAACCAGGGACACAGCGAACACGGCTCCCGCCGCATGGTCGAGCTGATCCGGGCCGGCACGCTGGGCACCGTGAGCGAGGTCCATGTCTGGTCGGACCGGCCCATCTGGCCCCAGGGGATCAAGCGTCCGGCCAAGGCCCAGGCCATCCCGGCCGGGCTTGACTGGGACCTCTGGCTGGGGCCCGCCCCGGAGCGGCCCTACCACTCCGCCTACGTCCCCTTCAGGTGGCGCGGCTGGTGGGATTTCGGAACCGGGGCTCTTGGAGATATGTGTTGCCACAACATGGACGTTGCCTACTGGGCCCTCAACCTGGGCCTGCCGGAGACGATTGAAGCGACCAGCTCAAAGCTTTTTAAAGAGTCCGCCCCGGCATGGAGTATCATTCGTTACCTCTTTCCGGCGATCCCCGGCAGGCCGGCCGTCAAGCTCACCTGGTACGATGGCCCCAAGCGCCCGCCTGCCGAGCTCTTCGAGGGACAGAAGGTCTCAGGTAACGGCTCCATCATCGTCGGCGACCAGGGCCGGCTCTACATCCCCCACTACTGGGGCGATGGCATGCTGCTGCCGAAGAAGGACTTTGCCGGGTTCAAGGCGCCGAGCGCCTCATTGCCCCGCTCCCCTGGCCACTACAAGGAATGGATTGCCGCCTGCAAGGGCGGCCCCGCCGCCCTGTCTAACTTTGATTACTCCGCCCAGCTGACCGAGGCTGTCCTCCTGGGGAACCTCGCCGTCCGCCTCGGCGGTAAGGTTAACTGGGATGCGAAGAACATGAAGGTAACCGGCAGGCCGGAGGCCGACCCGCTTATCAAGCGCGCCTACAGGCCCGGCTATATGGCCTAGGCGGCTGGACGCTTCGTCTTTCAACCGCGGCTCTATTGCTGCTAAGATGGCTCCTTCGGCCGGGATGGTCCCGGCCGCTCACTTCCGCCAGAGAGGAACCTATGCGCTGCCTGGTTTTCATCCCTGTCCTGCTCCTTGCCGCCATCGGTGCGTCGGCCGAGGAGGTGAGCTCCGCGAGGGCCCGCAAGTACGCCAAGACCCTGCAGGCCCTGGTGCGGGCCGGAAGCGAAGAAGAAACGGCGAAGTTCATCGACCGCATGGGCGAGCTCGACCACCCGCGCAGCGTCGTTCTCATCCCCCCGGCCGTCACCCTCCTGCCATCGAAGGCCAACTACGAGCGGGCCATGGCAGTGATCAGCGCCCTCGAGAACCCCGAAGCTGTCGAAGCCCTCATCAAAAACTTCAAGAAGGCTCGAAGCCTCGATGACAAGGCCCTGCTGCTGGACTCCTTCGGCTATCGCGACGACAAGGCCACCGCCGAGGTGATCCTCGAGAACTTCGAGAACAAGCTCCTGCGGATCCAGCTCGCCGCCCTGCGCGCCGCCGGACAGCGGCGGCTCAAAGAGGCGGTAGCCCCCCTGGTCGCCATGGTCGAGGCCGGCTCCAGGGACCGCGACCTGGCCTGGCTCGAGAGCCGGCGGGCGCTGCTGAACATCACCGGGCAGGACTTTGAGGCAGCCGCCGACTGGAAGAAATGGTGGGCCGTCGCCCGGAAGTCCTTTGACCCGGATGCCGAGCCTGCAGAAGATGCCCAGACCGTGGTGGTCAAGAGGGCTGCTGATTCTGTTGAGTTCTTCGGCGCTGAGATCTTCAGCCGCAACCTCATCTTCCTGATTGATGTCTCCGGCAGCATGGCAATGTTTGACCAGGGTGAGCTGAGGCGCAAGGAAGCAGAGAAAGCCCGAATCCGGCTCGATCGTGCCCGCAAGCAGCTGCTGGGGGCCATCGAGAGCCTGCCGAAGACCGCGCGCTTCAACATCATTGCCTATTCCAACAAGGTGACCACCTGGCAGAAAGGCCTGAAGCCGGCCAGCAAAAGCGCCATCAAGAGCGCCGGGCGGTTTGTGAAAGAGTTCCTCGCCCGCGGCGCCACCTATACCGATGATGCACTCAAGCGCGCCTTCGAAGACACCGAGGCCGACACCATCGTCCTGCTCTCCGATGGAGCCCCCACCAAGCCGGACTTCCCTTCCGATTATCTCATCGGCCAGATTCTCAAGGACATCGCCAACCGGAACGCGGCGCGCAAGCTGCGCATCAACACCTTCGGGTTTGAAGGAACCGGCCTCTGGCCGGACAAGATTCCCGGACAGCCCAGTGGTCCGCGCCCCACGCCAACCCGGAAGGATGTCGAAACCTTTACCGGCTTCATGAAACAGCTGGCCGAAGAGAACCATGGTACCTTCCGGCCCATCAAATAAGCCCCCCGGCACCCCCTCACAGGTTCTGAACAATGCCTTGCTGAAAAAAGGATGCCGTGTACTTGCAGCGGCCGACCCCTGCCTCGGCCGCTGGATCAAGACCATCGGCCCCTTGTCTTTCCGGCCCAGGCCGGAGCGCTTTCACTCCCTCTGCCGGGCCATCATCGGCCAGCAGCTCTCCAACGCCGCAGCACGAACCATCCATCGCCGCTTCCTCTCCCTCTTTGCCCCGGCCCGCAACCCCACCCCGGTCCGGCTCCTCAAGCTCGAGCCCCGGCTCCTCAGGAGCTGCGGCCTGTCAGAAAAAAAAGCCTTCTACCTGCGGGAGCTTGCCGCGGCCTTCGATGGCGGCCATCTGCAGCGGCGCAGGTTCTCGAAAATGGGTGACGAGGAAATCATCGAGCTGCTCATCCCCCTGCCCGGTATCGGGCGGTGGACTGCGGAGATGTTCCTCATTTTCTGCCTGGGGCGCCCCGACATTTTCAGCATCGGCGATCTAGCCCTTCGCGCCGGAGCCGAGAAGGTGGCCGGGCGGAAGCTGAAAGACCGCGAGCTCCTGGCGCGCACTGCAGGCTGGGCCCCCTGGAGGAGCGTTGCCTCGCTCTACCTCTGGAAGATTGCCCACTGGAAAGACGCCCCGCCCGGCTGAGCGTTCTCCCGGGGTGCGATTTCATCAGGAGTTCCGCACCCTGTTGATGTTAGTGTTTGGCCGGGAGACATGGCATGAAGCAACTTCTGCATCTCGTTCCGGCGCTCGTACTTCTCCAGCTTGCCTGCCTCTTGGTTGTCTGCATTGCCAGCAGGATCAAGGGCCGCCGCCAGCCGCGTGCGCTGGCCTTCTTCACCCTGGCCCTCTGCCTGGTGACCTGGCCACCACTGAGCTGGGTTGCCACCGGCTCCCTGGAGTGGTGGTATGCGGGCAAGCCCCTGCCGCAGGGCGAGGCCGATGCGATTGTCATCCTGTCGGGCGCAGTGGAGCCTCCCGGACCCGGCCGCCCCGTTGCCCACCTCGGGCGTGACTCCTACTCCCGCTGCCGCCATGGAGCCTGGCTCTATAAAAACTGGCGGGCCCTTCCGGTGGTGGCCTGTGGCGGCTTGCCCGGCTCCGCTGCCGGAACTGAAACCGCCGCCGCTTATATGAAAGACTTCCTGGAAGCCGAAGGTGTTCCCGGCGGGGACATCATCGAGGAGGGGCGCTCGGCAACCACCTACGAGAACGCCCTGTTCGCAGCAGAAATCCTGGGCCAGCGCCAGCTTGGAAAGATCGCCCTTGTAACCGATGGCTGGCACATGCCGCGGGCAGTGGCCTCCTTCCGTGCACGGGGCCTGGAGGTCCTTGCCGCGCCCTCATCCCTGAGAAGCGCGCGCTTTGAGGGGCCGCTGGCAGGGTGGCTTCCCAGCCACCATGCACTGGTGCAGAACGAACGCGTTCTACACGAATGGCTCGGCCTGGCCTGGTACTGGGTTAGCGGGCGCCTCAGCCCTGCTGCCCCTTGACCCGGGAGCTTTCTCTGCACTATCGTGTTTGGACTATGAAAAACACAACACAACACGCCATGCGTCCCGGCCTTCTTCTGCCTGCAATTCTCCTCTTTGCCATCGCCGGCTGTGCCGAGGTGGAATTCCGGTTCGGAACCCCCTCCTCCGTTCGCGGCGACCCCGAGACCAGCAAGGGCGAGAGCATGGGGAAAATTATCCGCCTTGATCCGCGCTTTGATGAGCTCGTCCCCAAGGGCGCAGCTATTGAAAAACTCGCCGGTGGATTTGCCTGGTCCGAGGGCCCTGTGTGGCTGCCGAAAGAAGAAGCTGTGCTTTTCTCCGACATACCCAACAACCGCATCATGCGGTGGAAGGACGGCGAAGGCCTCAGCGTCTACCTGCGGCCCGCCGGCTACACCGGGACGGCGGCGCGCGGCGGCGAGACCGGCTCCAACGGGCTCCTGCTCGACCCCGATGGCAACCTGGTTCTCTGCCAGCACGGCGACCGCAGGGTCTCCCGCCTGAGAAAGAACTGGAGCTTCGAGCCCATGGCGACCCATTACGATGGCAAGCGGCTCAACAGCCCCAACGATGCGGTCTACCACTCCAATGGCGACCTCTATTTCACAGACCCGCCCTATGGCCTCGAAAAACGCATGGATGACCCGGCCAAGGAGCTGCCCTTCCAGGGAGTTTACCGGCTGCCGAAAGGCGCCAGCGATCCGGTCCTTCTTACAAAAGACGTGACCCGGCCCAACGGTATCGGGTTCTCCCCCGATGAAAAGAAGCTCTACGTGGCCAGCTCAGATCCCGACAAGGCCATCTGGATGGTCTATGACGTACAGGACGATGGCTCCATTGCCAATGGCAAGGTCTTCTTTGATTCAACCGCCTGGTTCAAGGAGGGACGCCCGGGGCTCCCCGATGGCCTGAAGGTGGACCAGAAAGGCAACATCTTCGCAACCGGGCCCGGAGGAGTGCTGGTCTTTGCACCCGACGGAACCCACCTGGGAACCATCGAAACGGGCCAGAAAACTGCCAATTGCGGCTTCGGCGGCGACGGCTCCGTCCTCTATATGACTGCCGACATGTTCTTCTGCAGGATCAAGCTCAACACCCGCGGGCTGGGGTTCTGATCCGGCAGCGGGTCATTCGAACAGCTTCTCCCGGTTCCAGGCTCCCCGGTCCACCCCCGGCAGATCTTCTTCAAGAAGATAGCGCTCCCGGACCAGCTTTCGTCCCCAGGCGAGGTATTTGTCGAGGTAGAACTCAAACCCCCGGTAGCGCTCCAGCAACGAGAGGCGAGGGTCCTTTGCCGCTGTTCTCGTATCCCCGTCGCGCAGGAAGGGTATGTAGCTGCCCTGTAGGCTCAGCAGCTCCCCCGGTGCCCCAATAGACTCGTGACGCAGGTTCCAGCCGGTAAGGCTCGCCACCGGCACGGCAACCGCCGGCATCATCAGGCAGCCTCTTTCATTGTTGTCCGCCCCGAAGGCGGGGATAAGGACCCTGTAGGCCCCCCCCACACGTGGAGGCTCGATGCTGGCCCGCCGGTCGCGAACAAACTCCGGCCCCCGCTCAAGCAGGGCCGGCTGCTGGATCACGCCCGGATAGCTAATGCCGGGAAGCGGCCGCCAGCCACTCCTGGCGGCTTCCCAGGCCACCAGCGACCCCGAAGACAGGGTCGGGTAAACACTCGGCGGGGGCTCGATGCCCTTGCGGACCCAGGCATCCATCGCCTTCACCAGGGCGCGCAACAAGGGCCTGAAATTGGTCGGGTTCGGTGGGAGCTGGCCGCGTGAGCGCGGCCGCGGCATGCCGTCTCCCGGGCCATGTTGCGAACCTCCGAAGGTATAGATCCTCACCTCCGGCGGCAAGGCAACATCCTTCGTCCCGGCGGTGTCGGTATGAACCAGCGAGGCACTCCGATGCCAGTACTCCGAGGAGGACTGGGTGTGCATCACCTTCGGAACGACACCGGCCGCCCTCGCCCGGCGAAGGATCCCGTCTGTTCTGCCGCTGAGGTGGTCCTTCTGCTCTCCATAGGAAAAAGGGAAGTAGTCGGTGGGATAGAGGTGGCTCTCGTGCTGGGTGCTGTAACGGGTTGGAGAGGCGAAGCGGTGGTTGAAAAACCCCAGCCCGCCCCCTGCCACATGGGGCATGACGGCATCAAAGACCTTGCGCCCTTTTTCATCGGCATTGAAGCCATCGTAGAGAAACATCCTCAGGAGCCTGCCGCTTTGCGAGGTGCCGAAACCATAAGCGTAGCGCGCCGCGGAGCTTCCGGATGCCAGCAAGAGAGGGTTCGAGGGCAGGCGGGAGTGCTTGAGAAAGGAAAGGAGGTCTCGGATTCCCGCCATGCCGAGCCCCTGGACCACCGGGTTCTTCGCCTCGTAGACCAGCTCGTAGATAACCCCCGGCTCGAGGCCCCCTTCGAGCACCAGCTCCACCTTCGGCAGGGCGCTTTTCGCCCCCCCGAAAACCGGCCAGCTCTTTTCGAGTTTCCACTTTGAGCGGTCCACCACCGTCCGCCGGTCTTTTTCCCTGAGCCGCCTGGTCAGCACGCCCTCCCGCTCGCCTCGCCTGGTAGGCTCATAGCTGCCATGGCCGGAGTTTCCTGAAAGCGCTTTGCGCGCCTCCTTCTGGTTGACCACGATCTCCGAGCGCACCAGTCCCCTGATCGGCTCCCCCCCGCTGGTGGCGACCGGGGCATCCAGAACGAGGTTCCTGCCGTTGGGGAGAAGCTCCGCGATCCAGCCGCTGAAGACCAGGATATAGCCCTCGCGCATCAGGAAATGGTCGCCGCCGGAGGAGATGGTTCCCAGGCAGGTCGGGTTTCCCCGGTTGTTCACATCGTAGAAGATTGCACCGCCGGCCTTTGAGAGGTCAGCCGGGGCGAGAATCTCAACATCGGCGGAGAACTCCACCCGGCCGGCCTTGTTCTTTGGCGCCAGGGCAAGGTCAACTACCAGGCTGTTTGCCTTCGCGCCGGGGTCCACCTCGAACCAGGCCTTTCCGCGTAATCTTTCGTAGGCCCCCCGGCCCGCGAACTCCCGGCCACCAGCCCAGGGCTCACGCTTGCTGATCTCGAGCCGCTTCAGCCCCGCCGTCGCCCCCAGCGGAAGATACAGAAAAAACACTGCCAGC
>CAZTRG010000017.1:0-3330 GCA_964615885.1 uncultured Planctomycetia bacterium
TTTATCTCCGGAGAAGAAGCCTACCTGCCCGGAACAGAGCCACTTTCGCGCCAGGATGCCCTTCCATCTATCCGTGTTGGAAAGCGGCCCCTGTCGGTGCTGACGGACGCAAGCCAGCATCACGCCTACGTCCTGTGCTCACTTGAGGACTCTATCTGGGAAATCGACCTGGCCTCCAGGAAGCTCATTCGAAAGCTGGCCCTTGGGCCAGCTCCAGAGCGCACCCCTGAGCACCTTGGCGCCATGATTTTTTTCGATTCTAAAAGATCAAGAGGTGGCTGGTACAGCTGTCACAGCTGCCACCCTGAAGGCGGTTCCCGGGGGCACTCCTTTGACACGCAGGCCGATGGAGATGGCCTCTCTAAAAAATCCCCGGACCTGCACGGGGTCGGCCATTCAGGCCCCTGGTCCTGGAATGGGAAATTCAAGACTCTTCCCGAACAGGTCACTGCCTCTCTCCACTCCACCATGGCCGTCAATAACCCCCCGCCAGAAGAAGACGTAAGCAACCTGGTTGCATTCCTTAAAACCCTGGACCACAAGATCCCTCCGGCCAGGGGCGATGGGCTTGCTGAAAGCTCAGCAAGAGGAGCCAGGGTCTTTGAGCAAGCGGGCTGCGCCAATTGCCATGCGCCCCCCCTCTTTACCATTCCCGAACTGAAAGACGTCGGGGTTTTCGATGAGTTCGATGGCTATCGGGATTTCAATCCCCCATCCCTCCTTCGTGTACGATACCGATCCAGGTACCTCCATGATGGGAGAGCGAAAACACTCCGCTCCGTATTTTCCAGGCACAACCCGGAAAACAAGCACGGCAAGGCCCACACCCTGTCCGATCTTGAACTCGAGGACCTGGTCAACTATTTAAACAGTCTCTAGGTCCCGCCCCGGGAATCCCCGATGGCCCCGGCCTGGAGTCCCGCCCAGGGAACATTATCAGGCCCAGATGTGGGATATATTGGCCCTTTATTCGTCGACTTAAGTTGACACAAAAAGGGGCGACCCGTACTGTAGAAACAGGTGCTTTCAGAAGGGCTCGGATGGGGCTAAGAGCTTGGCGAATTTAAACTTCGAGCTCAACTTCAGTTGCATCTGAATATTGTGATTCCCATGAAAGGTCAGGGCTATGAAGCGTGAGATTTCCGTATTTGTTTACCTTTTACCAGTGCTCCTCGGCTTGTGCTGGATTCCCGCCAGGGGAGTCCATGCCGGCGAAGACTCCGCCCTCTCCCTTCCCGACATCATCATTCGTCAGTCCGACCTTCTTGATAACGACATCCGGGTTTCGGGCGGAAGAACCCTGCTGCGGCTTTCAAACGGAACCGCCAATAGCGGAGTCGGCCCCCTGTACCTGTACGGCGTGACGCCCGGCAACGAAGATGGAACGCAGGATGTTCGCCAGCGGGTTTACCGCGAGGATGGCTCATTCTTTGAAAGAGTCGCCGGGAGGTTTGTTTACCACCCCGAACACAACCATATTCATTTTGAGGAATGGGCACAATACCGCCTCCGCGCAGTCGTTGGAGAAGACGGAATCGGCGAGGTCATTGCAGAAGGAGCTAAAACAAGTTTCTGCATACTGGACCTGGGCGTTTATGACAGGTCTCTGCCCCATTACCGCCCGGGAGGTTTCTTCCGGAGCTGCTCATCTACCACCCAGGGTCTCTCGGTAGGCTGGATCGATGTTTACTCAAAAAGCCTGCCCGGCCAGAACATCGACATCACCGATGTCCCCGATGGCCACTACTGGCTCGAATCAGAGGTTGACCCCAACAACAATGTTCTTGAGTCCAACGAAGACAACAACATTGCCAGGGTTCGCGTTACTATTGGCGACCCATCCGACATCAATCCCGACAGGTATGAGCCCAATAACGACCTGGCAGCTGTTGCCCAGCTTACAGTGGGCACCCCTAACAGCCCAAACATTGGCCCCAGCAACCCGAAAACGACCATTGAGAACCTGAGCATTCATGAACCTGGGGAAGTGGACTACTTCCGGTTTTATGCCAATCATGCCGGCGGAACCAATGACTTTATCCGGATCGACTTTGACAACTCTATTGGGAATCTCGACCTTGAGCTCCTCGACCAGGCAGGCAATGTCATTTCCCGGTCCAGGACCGGCAGCAGCTTTGAGCGGATCTCCCTGTTCAGCAAATCTGAAGGTTGGTACTTCATCCGGGTTACAGCCAGGGATGACCAGACCAACCCCGCCTACACCCTGAGCATCAGCCCCCCGTCAAATATTGCCCCCGAGATCATAACGGCCACCCCGGGAGCAGGAGACACGCGGGTGCGGCATGGACTGGACCTCTATATGGTTAACTGGGAATATTCCGATGCGGAAAACGACTCCTGCTGGGTAAGCGTTTACCTCAGCAGCACCCCTGAGTTCAACGACAACGCCGAGCTGATTGCGCCCTCTCTTCATACCAGCGCAGACCTGGATTTCGTGGTGCTGAATACAGCCGAGGTCAAGCCGGGCACCTACTACGTCTACTGCCAGATTACCGATGGAGGGCAGACCTCCGGTGACTGGAGCGAAGGGACCTTAACCATCGTAGACCTCGGAGAGGCCTGCATTGATATCGCCGGTGCCCTTGACTGCAACCAGAACGGATTGTCAGATGCCTGTGATATAGAGTTCGGCGAGAGTGAGGACTGCAACCAGAATGGAATCCCGGACGAGTGCGATGTTGATTCAGGAGCTTCTCCCGACAACGATGGCGACTCAACCCCGGATGAATGCCAGGCCGAATCAGCTCCATTCCACCGAGGTGATGTAAACAACGATTCCCTGCTCGACATTTCTGACGCAGTGGGAATTCTCGACTACCTGTTTTCTGGTGGGCTGAGAATAACCTGCCTGGAGGCCGCCGATTTCAATAACGACTGGGTTGTAGACATCACCGACCCTGTTGCCGCCCTGAATTATCTTTTTGTGGGCGGAGAGCCCCCTGCAACACCAGGGCCGGTTGACTCTCCATGCGGCCCGGACCCTGATTCCGGAAACGCAGAAGGCGACCTTGGGTGCCAGGAATACCACGGCTGTTCCTGAACTGCGTGCCTTGCGGCCTGGCATAGAGGCCGGGGCCTTGTCAGGAGACTGAGAATTCGTGAACGGTTACCTGCCTGTAGGTATCCCCGGGAGACAGGATCGTTGAGGGGAACCCAGACTGGTTCGGGCTGTCAGGGAAATGCTGGGCCTCGAGGCAGATGGCTCCATGGCGCTCAAAGACCTCCCCGCCAGCCCCCTTGATCCCATCGAGAAAGTTCCCCGTGTAGAGCTGGCTGCCGGGCTCGGGTGTGCTTACTCTCATGCAGCGG
>CAZTRG010000018.1:0-7107 GCA_964615885.1 uncultured Planctomycetia bacterium
TCCCCGGGGCCCGGGTGGGATCACCTGGTCATCATTGATACGGGGCCTGAGTGCATTGCGGGCTCCACCCGGATGAAGGCGGGGACGGCCACCAAGATGGTTCTCAATATCATCACCACCGCAGCGATGGTTCGCTGGGGGAAGGTTTATGACAACCTCATGGTCGACCTGGTTGCAGCTAACGAAAAGCTCAGGCATCGTTCACGGCGCCTGGTTGAGCAGGTCGCCGGGGTGGATTCCCAGCGAGCCGTTGAGCTCCTGGGGGAAGCCGAAGGCAGCGTCAAGCTGGCCATTGTCATGGGGCGCCGGGGTCTGGATCCGGCTGCTGCCGGTGATCTCCTGGCGGCTCACAAAGGGCATTTACGTCCTGCCCTGGAAGAGTAGGGGGTCCTGGGGATTCTGTAAGTCTTTTCAGGGAAAGCAACTTGCAGCAACCTGCCCGGCTGAATTGGATGCCTCCCGGCAGTCGTGGTATCCTCTTGCATTGGATTTTTGTTCTCTTTTGAGTCGTTTTGCGCAGGGGATTACAGAATGCCGGTTTATGAAACTCATGCAGCGGATGCCTTCGGCACCAACTGGAAGGGTGAAATTGCCGCCAGGGTGAATGACATCCTGAAGCGCAGCGCGGGCGAGGTTACTCATAAACTCGAGGAGATCTCCGCCTTTATCGAGAGAGGACTGGCCAATGCTCTTCCTTCTGAGCAGCTGAAGAGCTCTATCAAGGGATTGTTGAGGTCCCTGAAAAACCGCCAGAAAGAAGGCGGGGGGGAGCAGGTTGAGGCAGAGCTCGAGGTTTTTTTCGAGCAGATTGCGCATCACCGCAATAACAACCGAATTGAAGAATATTCGTCCTTTCTCTTTTCGGTCGACCTGGACCTCAAGATCTGAGGAGCTGTTTCGCAGGGGCGGGCTCACGCTGGTGTCGTGAAGCTGCGGACTGCGGCCGGGGCGGGCAGGAAGTGAATATCAGAGAAGTGCAGCAGGCCAGGAGGGCGGTCAATTCGCCATTCGGATCCGGATCCCGGGAGTTTTCCTCCAGGGAGTCTTGCCGGGCAGCCTGCAGAAACAGGGGAGGTAGAAACAGGAATGAAGACTCTTAAAAACGCCGGGACTCTTGCCCTTGTGCTGTTTGCAGGCACGGGTGGGTATTTTCTCTTTTTTTCCAATGGACTGGAAAAGGAGGTAGAGAAACAGGGCCAGCGGATCGGGCAGGTCGAGAAGAAGGCCCAGGTGCAGCAGGGCCGGATTACTGAGAATGCCGACGATATCGAGCTTCTCAAGAAGGAGGTCGCCGCTGCCCGGCAGCGTCTCACCGAGGTACAGGGAGAGCTCAACCAGGCGCAGGAGCGGCTGGTTGCGGCCGAGGCTGATTTGAAGAAGGTTGCCGAAGGCGCCGTGAAAAGTAATGAGCAGGTTACGGCACTCAGCCAGCGGGTTGAGAAGCTCTCCCGTGAGCAGGAGAATCTCTCCGGGGAGCTTCAACGCCGGGCGCTCAAGGTGCAGACGCTCGATGAGCGTCTCAAGATCCATGCGATCGAGACCGACCGCCGCCTGAGGCTGCTGGAGGACAAGGCCGGGCTGCGGCAGCCTAGGCCCTGAGCTTGAAGAGCCTGCGGGTGTTTTCCGTTGCGGCGTTTTCGACCTCGTCGGCGGCCAGGTTCATGAGCCCGGCGAGGAAATCACGGGTCAGGGCTACAAAGGCAGGCTCGTTGCGCTCTCCCCTGTGCGGATGCGGTGGAAGGTAGGGACTGTCGGTCTCCAGCAGGAGGCGGTCGAGCGGCACGGCTTTCGCTGCCAGCTGAAGACGCTCAGCGTTTTTATAGCTTACGTTGCCGGCAAAGGAAATGTGGTAGCCCAGGGCGCGTGCCCGTTCGGCCTCCCCGGGCCCACCCTCGAAACAATGGAACACTCCGGGTGGAATTTCGCTCCGCTCCTCGAGGATTTTCAGCAGCGCATCGATCGCATCCCGGCAATGGAAAATAACCGGCAGGCCGACCTCCAGGGCGAGGTCAAGCTGGCGGTCGAGGACCTCGAGTTGTTTCTCCGGCGTGACGGTGTCCCAGTAATAGTCCAGCCCGATTTCTCCGACAGCTACGACCTGCTCCGGGTTGGCCGAAATGAGCTCACGAATACCTGCAAGGGCGCCCTCGAGATCTTCCACAGGTGACTGGGGGTGGATCCCGGCGCTGGCAAAGAAGCCTTCATGCTCCAGGGCCAGCTCGATGGCACTCGAGCTGGTCTCGACATCGATGCCGATATTGATGATCGACCGGACCCCTGCCTCCCGGGCCCGCCGGATAACGGACTCCCGGTCTTCATCGAAGTGTTCAAGATAGAGATGGGCGTGGGAATCGATCATGTTGCCTGCAGGGGGGGAGGTGTATCCCTTGATTCTCAGGGCTCCAGGACCCAGCCTTTTCCGCTTTGATACCCGGCCTTTCCCATCGACTTCCGCAGCCCCTGCAGAAATGCCAGGGCGCCCTCTTTATCCTTCCCGGGGGGGTTGAGGGCATAGAGCCTCTGGTTCTCTTTCTCGGCAAAGAGGGCCGTCAGCGCGCTCTGAAACAGGAGAGCATCTCCATGGTATTCGAGTGAGAGCACCAGCAGCTCACCCATGTTTTTCCGGGCTCCACGATTGGCCGACCAGGCCAGGTAAAAAACGCGGGGCGCGATGCTTCCATCTGAATCGAGTGCGGCCAGGTCTGCCTCGTCAAAGCTGTCGAGGTGTCCGAGGAGACTCGCCACAAGGGCGGCCTTGTTTTTCGATTTTCCAAGCCTGGCGATCAGCAGCCGGCGCGACCTCTTCAGCTCGGATTCAGTTAAAACCCCGGCGTTGAGAAAACCCGCGAGGGCCTGGTAGTGCTGCTCAAGGGGAATCCGGGGGCGCTTCATCTGCCCCAGGAGGGCTGCTGCAGCTTCTTCACGGAGAAATTTCACCAGCACTGGAGCCGTCGTGTTTACAGCAATCTCATTTTCTCCCTTGTTACGCAGGTTGCAGGTGGCCTGCAGCCTGCCGGCAGCGCCGGGCAATTCAGCCAGGGACAGGTCGATGATCCAGTCACTTTGCGGATGCAGCTGGTAAACCCTCCCGGAGCCCAGGCCCTTGTCTTGCGGAGCTGCGGGTTCTTCTGCTTCGGCAGTCCTGGCCTGCTGGAGAGCAGAGAGCAGGGCGGTGAGCTCTTCACGTGCCCCTGCCGGAGCCTTCCGCAGGGAAGAGACCAATGGTACATGGCTGAGAGCAGGGCCGTCCTGGAAGAGGCATCGGCTCGCGGTAAAGTTCGCTGCTTCGACAAGGCCGGTTATGGAGCGGCTGCCGATCCTGGCGAAGATCTTCTCGCCGGCAGGGCTCTCCTGTTCTGCCGCAGGGCGCTTAGCTCCACCGGCGGGTGAGCCGCAGGAGGACAAGGCCGCCAGCAGCATCGCTGCGAAGGTCGCCAGCAGGCAGGGGAAGGAATTTCTTTTCAGTTGTTCGACCATTCGGATTCTTGGCCTTTCCTCCGGCTGGGTGATCCCCTCTCCCGGAATGTCAGATCGTATTTTCTTCCTGCATGCGGAGTCCCTCCGCCCTTGATCTTCGGAAGTAATCGATCATTTCCAGTTGAGCTGCGGAATCTTCGTCCAGGATGAAGGTGGTGTCAGCATGCATCTGCAATGCACTGCCGGGCCAGAAACTGGAGATAGGCCCCTCGACGCTGGCCTTCACGGCTTCGGCTTTCTTTTCTCCATAGGCCTGCAGGAGGATGCTCTTTGCATCGAGGATCGTTCCGATTCCCAGCGTGCTGGCAACCTGGGGTTGCTGGGCAGGGTCCTCGTAGAACCGTGAGTTATCACGAAGTGTCTTCTCGGTAAGGGTCTTGATGCGTGTCCTGGAGGCGAGCGATGAGGTCGGTTCATTGAAGCCGATGTGGCCGTTGGAGCCGATCCCCAGCAGCTGGATGTCAATGCCGCCGGCCTGGCGGATCTCCTCTTCATGCTGCAGGCATTTTTCGGCCAGGGCGGGGCCTTCGTTCGGGGGGAAATGAATATTTTCTCCAGGGATATTGATGCCGGCAAAGAGATGCTCGTGCATGAAGGTTCTGTAGCTCTGGGGGTGGTCGGCAGCAAGCTCACAGTATTCATCGAGGTTGAAGGTCTGTACTGAGGAGAAATCAACCCCATCTTCGCGGTGGGCTGTTACCAGGTGTTCATAGACGCCGATCGGAGTTGAACCGGTAGCGAGACCCAGCACCAGGCCAGGCTTGTGGGAGAGCGCGTTCAGGATCTCCCTGGTGACGATTTCGGCGCCTTCAGATGCATCTTTACAGACTACGACTTGCATATGCTTTTCTCACAACTCCCCGGCAGGTTGCTGGTTGATTCCCAAATTAAACAGGAGGGAGGAATGCGTATTATGCAAACTGCGGCCCCTGCTGGCAATGGGTGAGGCTGGAGTTGACCGGGGCCGGGGCCGGAATTCAGCTCCAGGCGGTGCCGAGGTCAGCGCTTTTTCCAGAAGGTCGGCAGCAGCAGGATCAGCAGGCTGTAGATCTCCAGTCGTCCCAGGAGCATACAGAATGCGAGGGTGAATTTACCGACGGGGTGGACAAAGGCGTAATTCTTGACCGGGCCTACGTTTGCCATTCCCGGGCCGATAGAATTGAGTGCGCTGAGGGAGGCGGATGCCGCTGTGTCGAGATCCATGCTCCATTTCTGCCCTTCCGGCACCGGGTTGATGGGATCAGAGGGCGCATCGTGGGGCAGTGCACACATGATGATTGTACAGAGAACGAGGGCCACGATATAAAGCGAGATAAAGCCCATCACTCCCCAGATGATCGAGTCATCGATGGTTTTCTTGTCGATGGAGATGGGCTTGACGAGGTTGGGTATCAGCAGGCGCCCGCATTCTCTGGCCATGTGCTTGAAGAGCACGAGAATCCGGATGATCTTGAGTCCGCCGGCAGTTGATCCGGCGCAGCCGCCAATGGCCATCATGGTCAGGAGCAGCGATTTTGAGAAGAGCGGCCACTGGTCGAAATCAGCGGTGGAGAACCCGGTGCCGGTCAGCATCGCCACCGCCTGGAAGCCGGCATAGCGCAGGGCCGCTGTGAAGCCGGGTTCCACAGTCTGGTCTTTGATGGTTGTGTGAATGACTTCTGCTTCCCACCACAGGTTGAGGGAGATCAGCAGGGTAGCTGCCACGAGGATCAGGAAATAAATTCGCAGCTCGATGCTGTTCCACAGGCGCTTGAAATCGAGATTCAGGAAGACCTTGTACTGAAGGGCGAAGTTCAGGCCGCCCAGGATCATGAAGAGGGTGATGATCGCCTCGATCCAGCCATTGTCGTAGCCGCCGATGCTCGCTCCGTTGGGGGAGAATCCACCTGTTGCGGTGGTGCAGAAGGCATTATTGATCGCATCGAAGAAAGACATTTCACCGACGAATTTCAAGAGGACGATTTCCAGTCCGGTGAGGAGCACATAGAGGAACCAGAGCTTCCCGGCAGTTTCTCGGATGCGGGGGGCGAGTTTTTCTCCACCGGAGAGCCCCGAAGCCTCGGCTGAAAAGAGCTGCATGCCTCCAAGCGCCAGCTCCGGCAGGATGGCCACCGAGAGGACGATGATTCCCATGCCGCCGATCCACTGGCTCAATGATCTCCACAGGATAATGCTCCTGGGGGTGTTCTCAAAATCCGTAAGAACGGTGGCGCCGGTGGTGGTGAAGCCGGAGGCCGATTCAAATACCGCGCTTGCAAAATCCGGGGTGGCCTCGGTCAGGATAAAGGGGATGGTTCCCCAGGCGATCATCAGGATCCAGGACAGGCCCACCAGCAGGAAGCCCTCTCTTCTTGAGAGGCCTGGGAGGTCCTCCAGCGCGTGATCCTTGAGGTATTTCTGCCGCAGGTAGAAGCCCAGGGAGCCCATGATCGCCGCCGGCATGAGCCAGGCCATCAGCATCTCCTGTCCGAGCTGCCTTTCGTAGATCCACTCTACGAGAAGGGGGACCAGGAAGATGGAGCCGAAGGCTATGTGGAACTTGCTGAAGAATCTCAGCAGGTAGGGTGAGCGCATGATTTATTCTCCGGCGAAGGCTCCCTGTTCAGGTGAGGAGCCGTGCTCTCGCCGCGACCATAATATCCCTTACTTGGAATCAGGAGCGAAGAGTTTCTCCACGGTCTTGATATCCGTTGTTTTTACGCTGAGGATTACGTGGTCACCCGGGTTGATGATCGTATCTCCTCGCGGCAGCTCCGGTTCGCTGCTTTCGCCCCTCAGGATGGCGCCGATCATGGCCCCCTCGGGCAGGGCCTTCTGCTCGTTCAGCTCCGACATGGGGGTTCCGCAGACCTTGTCGTTTCCTTCCGGGGGGATCTTGAAATCGAGGATTTCTATCTCGTTGTCCCCCAGGACGATCGTGTCCTGCATGTTGGTGGTGAGGGTGACCCGGCGGACCTCTTCGATGATTCGCTGGGCCAGGGCGCGCTGGGGGCTAAAGAGACTGTCAACCCCGGCCTGGTAGGCGATCGGGGCGAACTTGAAGTCATCGACCCGGCAGATCACCTGGCTGGCCTTGAGATGCTTGGCGTACATGCTGATCAGGAGGGCGGTCTCTTCCTGCTTGAGCAGGACGGCTACGGCATCTTTCCCCTCCTGTTCAACCTGCTCCCTGATGATGTCGATCTCGGTGGACTCCTACTCAATAACATAAGAACTCTTGAAACGTGAGGCAGCCAACTGGGCCCGCTCCGGATCAGATTCGATGACGGTCGGTGAGTAGCCGATCTGTTCGAGGTAGCGGGCGGGGTGGTAGCCGATGGTTCCACAGCCGACGATGAGGATCTGGTGAACCTCCTGCTTGGGGATGCCGAAGAACTCAAGATACTCGTCGACCTTCTCGTTCTCTGTCAGGGTGAAGACCTGGTCATTTTCCTTCAGCTCGGTATTGCCGTCGGTGATGATGAATTTCGATTCGCGCTGGATGGCGAGCAGGTTTCCGGGCTCAGGGATCCTGTCCTTCAGGGCACTCAGCTTCTGGTCAATCCCGGAGAAGTGGTCCTTGACGGAGTTCTCGATGAGCACGAGCTTTCTGCCGTGGAGGAATTGATGGGAGGAGAGCCCCGGGCTCTT
>CAZTRG010000019.1:0-8634 GCA_964615885.1 uncultured Planctomycetia bacterium
GACCCTGCGGGGCAGCTACGACGAGGGCAAGACCTGGCCGTGGAAGCAGGTCTACTACCAGGGCGGCAGCGGCTACAGTGATCTCTGCGTGCTGCCGGGCGGCCGGGTGGCCGTGCTGTTCGAGAAGGACGGCAAGAGCAAGCTCGGCTTCACCGTTCTTCCCGCTCCACCTGCAAAGCCACCCGCCGCGAACTAGGCTTTCTGCAGGGGCCCAGCTATCATCTCCTTGCCTCGTCACCTTGGCTCCCATAGGCTGGTGCTTGCTTCTCATCGCCACGGATGGTTCTCATGAAACGATTTTCCTCACTCCAGTTCCATCAGCTCATGCCGGGAGCTGCCCTGCTGGCCCTGCTGTTTTTTATCCCCGCACGGGCCCCGGCAGGGGACCGCTACCTCGACACGCTGGTCAAGCTGCGGGTGGCGAAAAAGGAGGGCAAACGCTCGAAGGAGGGGGGCCTGGAGCATGTGCCGTTCCGAATCTGGATCCCCGAAGGGGTGAAGACGATCCGTGGGCTGACCTTCAATCCCTTTTACACCAAGGCCGTCACCCAGAAGCACTGGCAGGCGGCCTGCCGACAGTGGGGATTCGGTATCCTGGCAGCGAATTTTTTCGGGGCAAAGAACGATGAGATTCCGGCAATGATCGACACGGCCCTGGCGGCCTTCGCGAAGGAAAGCTCGCATGAAGAGCTGGTGGGTGCGAAGCTGTGCCCGCTGGGAATGTCCTCCGGCGCCGGGATGAGCACGCGCATTGCCGAGCACCTGCCTGCTCGTACGATCGCGGTGGGGCCGGTTTGCCTGGAGGTGGGACCGCGGGATGCGAAGTCGATGGAGATTCCAATGCTCACGGTCTTCGGTGATCGCGATGGCCGGCAGTATGAGAAGCTGATGGCGAAGCTGCCGCAGGCACGCGCCCAGGGCGGGCGCTTTGGAATCGCGCCGCAGTGGAACCGTAAACATGAATTCGCCCGGGCCAACAACCTGCTGATGCCGCTTTTTGATGCGGCCATCCGCGTGCGGCTGGGCGCTCCCGGTGAGCCGCTGAAACCTTTTGCTGAAAAGGACGGCTGGCTCGGCGATGTCTCCGGCTGGAAGGAAGGCGGCTCGGAAATTGCGCCCTTTGGAAAATATGCCCGTGACCCCGCGAAGGCCTGCTGGCTGCCTGATGCGAAAACGGCGTTCGCGTGGCAGGCCTTTGTGACCTGGCGGCCGAAGCTCAAGCTCAAGAGTCCGCCGGGGCTGGGCGATGGGCAGCCCTTTATTCCACGCAGGGTCGGTGAGGCGATCGAGGTGGAAGTGGCCGGTATGCCGGAGACCAAGGGGGCGATTGAAGTGTGGGCCGGCGCGGAGCGATTGGGCGAACTCTCAGACGGCGCGTTGACGGTGCAGTTTTCCCGGCCGGGCTTCTATCCCGTTTATCTCCAGGCGAAAAGCAGTGATGGCTCCATCCTCAGGTCACGTCCAAACACCCTGGTTGTCCAATGATGTTGCGAGCTTCCATAATCATCCTCCTCGGCGTTTTGGCGGTCCCGCTTTACGCTGGGGATACGATTTCACCTGCGGAAGCCTGGAAGCTGGGATGGCCCGCGATGCAGGGCCCCTATGGGAATTTTCGCGTACCGCAAACCGGCGTCGAGCTGGTTGACGACCTGTCGAGGGCGCGACTCGCCTGGGAGACCGAGGACAGGGACTTCGGCCGGGCCAAGCACACCACCGGTGCCTTCAAGGCCAGGACGGCGGAGGGCAGGGCGCAGAAGATTCTCGACCTCCTCGGTCCCCGGCCGAAGGCTACTCCGGGTGGGTGGGCAGCTCCGATTATCGCCGAGGGCAAGCTCTTCGCAGCCACCTTCAGGCCGGCTGGGAGGTTGTACGATGTAAAGACTCTCGCCTATGACGAGAAATCCCGCCAGGAGCCCGCGATCGCCAGGGCCAGGCTCGAAGCCGATGACCTGCTCATCGCCGTGGATGCCAGGACCGGCAAGACGCTCTGGAAGGCCGCTGAGCCGGGTGGTTTTGTCTGGGGGGTTGGCAAGCGCAACGGCTTCCAGGTCGCCCCGGTCTATAGGGGCGGAAAAATCTACAGCATGGGAACGACCGGGCGCGTCTTTGCTTACGCTGCCGGGGACGGGAAGAAGCTCTGGCAGACGGAGCCGGAGGAGAGAATGATCGCCGAGAGGGACAAGCATCTCGCCCGGCCGCATATCCTGCAGGCCTCGGCGAATTACGCCTGGCAGCAGTCGCTGGTCTTTGCCGGCGGAACTCTCATCGTTGCCCGCAAGACCACCTTGTTCGGGCTGGATCCCGCCAAGGGAAAGAAGAAATGGGAGCTGCCCGCGGTTATCTCCCGCTGGAACACGCCGACGGTGTGGCGGCATGAAAAGAAGGAGTACCTGCTTTGCTCAACCGGCGGAAAGCCGGGCGAGGCCCGACTGAACCTGGTTGATCCTGCGGCCGGCAAGCTCCTCTGGACCGTTGACGGGCTCCACTCCACCCAGTTCAACCTGGCCCCTTCGGGAGCTCACGTCCTGGTCAATGTCGGTAGCGGGATCATGAAGGAAAAGCCCAACGGCTCCTCCCCGAAAAACGCCGAGGGGAAGGCGCCCTTCGGCCTGCTTGGAGCCTACAGGATCACTCCCGGCGGAGCCACCCGGGCCTGGACCCTGCCCGATAAGCCGCATTTCCTGACTCCCACCTGGAGCGACAGCCTGGCCCGTCCACGCACAGTCCTTCGCAATGGCTACGTCTATCACACCACCGGCGGGCCGGACAAGACCACCGACCGGCGCTTTATCATCGCCAGGGAGGCGACCGGCGAGGTGCTGGTCGACGAGCCGCGCCAGAACGATTTCTGGTTCCAGCTGATCGAGGACAAGCTGCTGCATTGCATCGACTGGTCCCACGGCAGCCGGGCATCCTTCAATCTCTACTCGGCCGACCCGGAAAACTTCCGAAAGCTCTCCGGCCCCTGGAAGCCGGCCCAGCCTCTGACCACCAGCTACCAGGTGCTGATGGAGCCGCCGGTCATTGCCGGACGCATCTTCTGGCGGACAGAGACCGGGACCGTGGTGTGCTACGATCTGAGGAAGCAATGAAGACAGCCTTGTTCATCCTGTTGATTTCCCTCCTGCCGGCCCTGGCACCGCTTTTGGCGGAGGTCCCATCGGGATACCGCCGGGCTCTGCTCGTGGGGAATTCAAAGTATGCAGGCCAGGCCTTGTCTGTCGGCAAGAGCCTCGACCGGGTCGAGAAGGCCTTGCGGGCCCTTGGCTTTGAGGTCACGCGCCGGGAGAACCTCGGCGACAAGGCCCAGAAGGCGGCTGTCGATGAGTTCGCCCTCGGGGTGCCGACCAACGGCATCGCGGTATTCTATTTTCTCGGCCTGGGCGCGCATGTCGAACGCCAGGGAAGGCTCTACAACCTGCTGCGCCCGGTGGGGGAGAAGATCGGCAGTGACAACGACTACCGCTCCCGCGGCCTCAACGTAGCCGAGGTCATCAAGACGCTGGCTGAAAAGAGCGGCTCACGGCTGAACCTGCTCTTCCTCGACGCCTGCTGGGAGTCATCCATCCTGCCGGAGAAGGGCCAGGTGAAGGGCGGGCTGATCGAGTTTGAGCCCGGGCCGGACACCCTGGTCCTGTTCGGGGCCCCGGGAGGAGCCACGCTGCCTCCGCCCGGAGGTGACCAGTCCTCTGCGCTCTCTGCCGCCCTGGAGAAAAACCTGGTCGGCATCCAGGCGTCCCTGGAAAAAACCTGCCTGGCCATCTCGGCGGCGGCCGGGAAGTCCTGGTTCAGTCCACCCGCGGCGGGGGGGATCGGCTCGAAGCCTTCTGCCCCTGTTGGCGGGGGCCCTGGGGAGGGAGGGAAGGCGGGTGCAGGCTTTGTCAACTCCCTGGGGATGACCTTTCGCTGGTGTCCCGCCGGCACTTTCACCATGGGGTCCTCGCGAAGCGACACCGCTGCCACCCGGGACCGCAAGGCCGTCAAGGTTACCCTGACCAGGGGCTTCTGGATGGGGGAGCACGAGGTGACCCAGCGCGAATACAGGGCAGTGTTGAGAAAGAACCCGCCCCCGGGATTTACCATCCATAAGAACGCGCCCTTCTGGGGCTTCGGGGAGGCCAAGAAGGTCACCGATTTCTGCAAGAAGCTCAGTGAGCTCGACCGCAAAGCCGGCCGCCTGGAAAAAGGCTGGGAGTATTTCTGCCCGACCGAGGCCGAGTGGGAATACGCCTGCCGGGCCGGCTCCGGCGCGGCCTATTGCTTCGGCGACTCGGTCGCCGAGCTCGGAGGCTATGCTAACTTCGCTGACAAGGCCCTCCACCAGGCCGACCCCGACTACCACTGGGCCCGGCGCGATGTCGATGACGGCATCGGAGCCGCTCTCGCCCCGGTCGGCAGCTACCGGCCGAACACCTGGGGCCTGCGTGACATGCACGGCAACGTGGCGGAGCTTGTGGCCGACCATCTTCTTCCGGAATTGCCGGGGGGTAAGGATCCCCTGGCGCGGGTGGAGAAGGATGGACAGAACCAGGTCCGTGGCGGCTCCTGGTGCAGCCTGCCGGGCTATTGCGAGTCTTCCTTTCGCAACTCCCTGGGGGGCGATAAGCGAAACTATGTTGGTTTTCGAATCCTGCTCAAGAGGAAGAATTGAATGTCCATGCAGGGGAAGAGATAATCAGGTCATGAGTTCTTCGAGGTTCAAAACGTTGCTGCTGTGGGCGCTTTTCATCCCTTTCCTGGTTTCCGACCAGGCCCTGGCGGATGAGAAGAAACGAGCCGAGCGCGACAAGGCGCTGGCGGAGGCTGACAGCAAGGCCTTCGAAGCCAACATGGCGGCCTACGAGGCCGTGGTGCGTCCCTTTCTCGAGAAGCACTGCATTTCCTGTCACGGTCCGAAGAAGTTCAAGGGAGACCTCGCCCTTGACCTCCTCGATCCGGATATGAAGGAGAGCACCAGCGCCTCGCGCTGGGCGGTGGTGCGTGACAAGATCGAGCAGGGCGAGATGCCGCCTGAGAAGCGGCCGAGGCCTTCCGCTGCGGAGGTCGAGAAAACACTCTCCTGGATCCGGGCCGAGATGAAGCGGGCGCGCAGGAATTTCACCCGTCGCCTGCAGGAGATCCAGGGCAACAAGGTACCACACGAGCTCCTCTTCGATCCCGCCAGCAGGGCGAAGCTCGCCATCTTCCCCCGGGTGCGCCGCCACAGCCCCGAGATCTACGAGAGCTTCCGCAAGGAGCAGGCCAAGGGCTTCGACAACCTGGTCGGCAATCCCTTTACTCCCGATCCAAGGTTCCTCTTCAAGGATATGGGCGCTCCGAAGCTGGACGTTCCGACCACCTCCCAGCTCCTGCGCAACGCGGTCACCATCCTCGAGCGCCAGACAGGCCACACCATCGAAAAGGGCAAGCTCAAGCCCATGATTGGCTCGAGAAAGGAGTTCCTGCGTTTCGTCGATCCGGAAAAGTCCCTTGGCCGCGAAGAGATGCTCCTGGCCATCTCGATGCAGTTCAAGCGCACCCTGGGCCGTACGCCCAAGGAGGCTGAGCAGGCGCGTTTTCTCAAGCTGATGGAGAAGAACGTCAGGGAGGCCGGCCGCGTGGCGGGGGTGCGCTATACCCTCGCGGCGGTCTATCTCCTGCCCGAGACGATCTTTCGATGGGAGGTCGGAGGCGAGGTGGACAATGAGGGCCGGACGAGGCTCGCTTCCCTGGAGATCGCCCATGCGCTGGCCTATGCGCTCACCGACAAGCGTCCTCCGCAGTGGCTGCTTGACCAGGCCGAAAAGGGTGTGCTCGATGACCGGGCCGGAGTCACGGCGGCGCTCGACAGGATGTTCGAGGATGAGCGTCTCGCCCGCCCGCGCCTCCTGAGGTTTTTCCACGAGTTCTTCCAGTACAACCGCGCCACCGAGGTGTTCAAGAATCCCGAAGACTTCAAGGCTCACAAGGCCCGGGTCCTGGTCAGCGACACCGACAACCTGGTGCGCTGGATCATCGACCGCGACAAGGACGTCCTGCGCGAGCTGCTCACCACCGACCGCGCCTTCGTCAACACGCGCTACGATAAAAACAAGAAGAGCCTCGTCCAGCACGAGCGCAAGGGAGAGATCCACAGGTCCTACAGCCTGCCGCCGGATTGGAAATGGACCGGCGAGCAGCCCGTCAGGATGCCGGCAGGGACAAGGTCAGGGATTCTGACCCAGCCCAGCTGGCTGGTGGCCTGGTCGATGAACCAGGACAACCACGCCATCCTGCGCGGCAAGTGGGTGCGTGAGCGACTGCTTGGGAACGTGGTGCCGGACATACCGATCACCGTCGATGCGCAGCTGCCGCACGCGCCTGGGAAGACCCTGCGCGAGCGCATGGGGGTCACACGCGAGAAATATTGCTGGCAGTGCCACAAGCTGATGAACCCGGTTGGACTTCCCTTTGAGACCTTCGACCACTTCGGCCGCTGGCGGGCGCGCGAGCTGGGCAGGCTGGTTGATGCGAGCGGGAAAATTGACCTCACCGGCGACAAGCGAATCGATGAAAACCCTGTCACCGGCGCCATCGATTTCCTCCGCAAGCTCTCTGAGAGCGAGCGGGTTGAGCAGGTTTTCGTACGTCACGTCTTCCGCTATTTTACCGGCCGTAACGAGAATCTCGGTGATGGTCCCTCGCTTCGCGCCGCCCACAAGGCCTACCGTGAGTCCGGCGGAAGCTTCCGGGCGCTTGTCAGCTCGGTTTTATCGAGTGATTCCTTTCTTCTGCGCACTCCGGCTCCGAAGGAGAACGAAAGGAAGGTAGGGTTCGGTACTCCTTGAGTCCTGGGGGGGAGGTGTTTTATACTGACTGCAGTACGAAGAGATTACTGTTACCAGGAGTTACAGAATGCGCCTTGATTCCACACGACGTGATTTCCTGAGGAATACCGGCCTTGGAGTCGGCAGCCTTGTTCTGGGCCCCGTTCTCAATCAGCTCCACGCTCGCGCCGGCGGTAAGGGGCCCTTGGCTCCGCGCTTCGTCTTCGTCGTAGAGAGCAACGGTGTGCCTCCGCAGCAGGTCACGCCCTCGGGAATCAAGCGTAAGCGCCGTCACGAGCGGGCCTTCAATGGTCCCGCTGAGTTCCTGGATGTACCGCTCACCAACCGCGAGCTGCCCTATTCCCTTGAGCCGATCAAGCGCTGGAAGGACAAGGTCACCATCGTGCAGGGACTCTCCGGCAAGGTTTGCGGAGGCGGTCACTCTAACAATTTCCAGGCCCTTGGGGCCTTCGGTGCCGGACGCGGCCAGAGTGGTGAGTCCACCGCCGTGCTAGGACCGACCATCGATGGCGCGCTGGCCAGGCAGCTCGGCGGAATCTTTCCCCATATCGGCCTCGGCATCTCCAAGCGCCTTCAAAACAGCGTGGTCTACAGCATCTCGGCCATCGGTAAGAACAAGCCCCTTCCCATCATGGTCAAGCCGGACCAGGCCATGGGAACCCTCTTCGGCAGCGTAGCCGGAGGCAGCGCGAAGAATGATTTCATCGCCCGGCGCAACCTGCTTGATTTCCTCAGTGACGACATCAAGCGCGTCGAGAAAAAGCTGGCCGGCCCCGAGCGTGACCAGCTCTCGGCCTACCTCGAGACCTTCGACACCCTCAGCGATCGCCAGAGCCGCCTGAACGAGATCGAGGACAGCCTTCGCAAGCACGCCCCCGTGGCCAATGACAAGTACACCTCGGAGGTTGAGACCGACCGCCTCGATGCCCAGTTCGATATCGCCGCGGCCTCCCTCATCAGCGGGCTCACCAACGTGATGACCATCTCATCGGCAGCCGGTATCCGCGATTTCGATATCTGCTTCAGCGGCCTCGGCCTGAAGAAGGGAAAGCACCACACCGGGCACGGCGGCGGCCAGAACGGAATGGACTGGGCCGGTGTCTACGACCTGATCCGACGCTTCCACTTCGATCTCATCGCCCGCCTGGCGAAGAAGCTCGAGTCCGTTCCCGAGGGAGATGGGACCATGCTCGACAATACGGTGATCATCTATATCTCCGATGGAGCCGAGGGACACCACAGCCGCTGCTGGGAATGGCCGGTGGTCATGCTTGGCAACGCTGGTGGCAAGCTGAAGGCCGGCCGCTATGTTGATTATCCCGGTTACGGGCAGGTTGGTCATCGAACCACTGCCAATCTCTACACCACCCTGCTCAACATCGCCGGTTCCAAGGCCGAGCGATTCGGCATGGCTGATCCTAATCTCAAGGACCTCGATCAGACTGGCCCCCTGTCTGAACTGCTTGTTTAATATTCTAATTCTGAGCCGCATTGCTCTATAGCAATTAGGCTCTCATTTCTGAATAAACTGTCTTGAAAGGAGTCAACTGTGACCCGCGTTTCCAGTTTGCTTGCCCTGTCATTTTTTGCCGTATTACTCCTGGGTGCCGCTGCGCAGCCGGCTTTCGCAACCGATAAAGATGCCAAAAAGGCAAAGACCCCCAAGTCTGCGAAAAAAGAGGACCGCTCTAAGAAAAAGCGGGCACGCAAAGTTGCACCCGCAGACAAGCGGGTAAGCGACTACAACCGGAGAATTGCCGATGTAGAAAAGAGGGTGGAGGCCGCCCGTAAGGGAGCCAAGGCCGCTGCTGAGAGCTACAAGGCTGCC
>CAZTRG010000020.1:0-15044 GCA_964615885.1 uncultured Planctomycetia bacterium
GTAGTCTGAGGTTGAGGGCTATGTTCAAGAAGGTGTTCGGCCTCTCTCAGTCGCCTTCGTTGGCCTTCGGGACCCGGGCGCGTACTCGGTCACAGTCTTTGGAGTAGGTCACGCCATCTCAGCCGCAGACCGGGTCCCAGATATCGGGGCAGCCGCGCATGATCTGCTCGCACTCGCCGATGGCATCGATCACATCGCACTGCCCGGTGGGGTAATCACAGAACTCCCCATCGCGGCAGGGAATTCCACGGATCCCCCCGCAGCCCCCGTCACAGGGGCCATCGGAGGCCTTCATGGCACCCGCGCGACGGCGCTCACAGTCGTTCCTGTAGGTCACTCCATCACAACCGCAGACCGGGTCGTTGATCTCGGGGCATTCATCGGGCACCTCGACGCACTCACCAGGAATGTCCGCTCCCTGGCAGAGACCCGTCTGGCGGTCACAGAGCTGTCCCTTGGCGCAGCTGCCGCCGGCGATGCCGCCGCACTGGCAGGGGAAATAGCTGACGCAGTGAAGCTGGTCGTCGGTCGGGTCAAGATCACAGCGGCTGATGCCGGGAGCAGGAATCGGATCGCCACCGGTGAAGAGAAAGGCCAGGGTGTAGATCCCGTCGGTGATGTTGATGATGCCGTCATCGTTAGAGTCCACCGAGTCGAGGCAATTGGGCATGTCAGCGCCGAGAAAGAGCCAGCTGAAGGTGTAGGCCGCATCGCTGATATCCACAGCGCCATCCGTGTTGGCATCTGCACGCAGGAAGCTGTGCATCGGGGGCTCCAGCTGGGCGGAGGCCGACAGGGGAAAGAGCAGCGAGAAAAGAAAAAGAGCGCCGAGAACTGGTTTCATTGTTTTCCTCATATTCCTTCACGGTAAGGTCCCCGACCATCTTCATCATGGGGGCCCTGCTGCTGCAAAGCGAGTTTTGTTTTCCCCGCAAGGGACCTGCGGCCGGAAGCTTCCATCCGGCTCACCTGCTGACCTTCTTCCTGATGATCCGGTCCAGCAAGCCCGGGCAGAGGGCCTTGAGCAGGGGGACAAACCGGAGGTAGCCCGGCACATAGAGATGGCGCTTTCGTTTCTTCATCGCCCTGGCCACCTTCCCGACCAGGCTCTCGAGCTCTACCGCGCTGCTGTTATGACTCTTGGCAGAATCGCCGAGTGCCTTGCCGCTTGCGCCGAAGGCGCCGGCGCGCAGCCCCGTACCGCGGATCCAGGATGGCATGACGGTCAGGACGTCAACCCCGGTACCCCTGAGCTCCATCCGCAGTGAATCGCAGAAGCCCTGCAGGGCATGCTTGGAGGCGCAATAGCCCGTGTGGAAGGGAACTCCCGTAACCCCCTGCACCGAAGAGATCGCCACCACCAGGCCACCGCTCTTCTTCAGGGCATCGAGCCCATGGTAGACGCAGTGGACAACTCCGAGGTAGTTGGTCTCCATGATCTTCGAAAAAATCTCCGGATCCTCAACCTCCTCGAATCTCGACCACATGCTGACCCCTGCGTTCAGAACGAGATAATCAATCGACCCGAACTCTTCCAGGGCAGCAGCAAGGAGGCGCTCACAGTCAGCGGGCTCCACCACGTTACCGCTGACCTCGACGACCCCGGCTCCGCCGCCGCGGCAGCTCTCCGCCACCGAAGCCAGCCTCGCGGCATCGCGCCCCATGAGCGCCAGGTTCGCTCCCTCGCCCGCCAGCGCAGAGGCAAGGGCCTCGCCCAGCCCGGAGGAAGCTCCTGTGATGACTACTGTCTTGCCGCTAAACATTCAGCTTCCAGCCTCTTGCGAATCCGGGGTCTCATCTTCGGCCAGGCCCCAGTCCTCCAGGGGCCGGTCGCCAGGCAGGATCTTGCCGGGATTCATGACCCCCATTGGATCGATCCCCTCCTTGACCGCCCGCACTGCCAGCACACCGGTTTCAGAGATGTCCTCCTCGACCCAGGGAGCATGCTCATAACCCACCGCATGATGATGTGAGAGCGTAGCCCCGCCGCGCAGGAAGGCATCCTCAGCGGCCTTCTTGATCTGGAGGTACTGGTCGATCTTGCCACTCTCGTTTTCCATGCAGGCAAAGGTGAAGTAGAGGCTGGTCCCGGTGTGGTAGCAATGGCTGATGTGGCACCCGGCAAAAGGCTGGACGCCGGTAGCGAGAATAGCCTCCTCGATGGACTTGATCGTGGAGTGATAGAGCGGCAGCAGGTTGGACCAGATGGTAGAGGTCTCGCTGACATCGCAGACGACACCCCGGTCCATGGCGAAATCACGAAGGTAGGGAAAATCGTACTTCGACTTCTGGAAGGCTCGTCCCGGGGAGATTCCAAGCTTGAAGGCGCCGTTTTTCTTATAGATCGAATGAACCTGCGAGCGCAGCCTCCTGAAGGTTCGGCGGTCGCCCTCAACGGCCATGATCATCAGGCAGACCTTGTCCATATCGAAACCCTTGACCGCGGAGAGGTACTTCTTGACGGCCTTGCCAAGCAGGTTCTTGAAGAAGGTCTCGCCGCTCTTGCTCTTGAAGGCGAAGCTGAGGGCCGTCTTGCCGGGATCATTCAGCCTCGCTATGCAGGGCATGCACTCGGCATCGACGCACTCACGAATAGCCCTGACACCACTTTCGAAATCAGGAAAGAGGTAGCCGTAGAACTCCTTGCGCTCCGGCAGGCGATGGACCTGCATGCTGACCTCGGTGATCACCCCGAGAATGCCTTCACTGCCGATACAGATGTGGTTCACATCGATGCCGTTGGATGACTTGGGTACCGTCCTGGTCACCAGCACCCCGCTGGGCGTGACCATGCGCAGCGACAGCACCATGTCCTCGATCTTTCCGTACTTGTCGCTCTGCATGCCGGCCGAACGGGTAGCCACCCACCCGCCGATGGTTGAAAACTCGAAGGAGTCGGGGAAGTGCCCGAGGGTGAAGCCCTGCTCATTCAGCTGCTTCTCCATCACCGGGCCAAGGGCGCCCCCCTGGATCCTCGCCACGCAGGAATCGGCATCGACCTCGATGACCCTGTCCATCCTCTTCAGGTCGAGGGAGACCACCATCCGGCTCCTGGACTCGCGATTCTCCAGGCAGCCGGCAATATTGGAGCCGCCACCGAAGGGAATGAGAACGACATCATGGTCAAGAGCAGCCTTCACCAGGGCGCAGATATCATCCTCTGATTCGGGGTAGATCACGCAATCGGGGCTGGAGTCGACAATACCCCTGCGGATACGCCACAGGTCCCGGAAGCTCTTGCCGTAGGAGTGAACCAGCCTCTCCTTGTCCCCTGTCTTTACCTGGTCGTCGCGCAGCGAGGCTCTCGCCGCATCGAGGAAGCCCTGGGTGAGCACCTGGCCGGGAAGCTCGATATCCTCAAGGGCTACCGGCTTGACGACCTCTTCATCCTCTTCGCTCAAGCCGAGGGCCCTGGCGATAAAGGGCATGAGGCCGGGCTTGTCGGAGGCATCGAACTCGGTATGTTCGTCCCCCCAACCCCACCATTTCATCTGGGTAACGTCGTCGCGCATGCCTCAGGGCCTTTAAATGCCGGCTGCCTTGTTGTGGTACTCAACCAGCGACACAGTCTACAGGCTCAGCAGGGGTTTTACCGCAAAGATCGTTTACCCTGGCCTCCACCTCTGCGATCAGGCGCTTGTACTCCCCGAAGGGGGCCGACTGGCTGCCGGCGCTCGCCTCCAGGGCGGCTGCATCCGGATAAACCGGATCACCAATGCAGACCCTGACGGAGCCCGGACGGATCAGCGCCCTGCCCTTGGGCCAGCATTTGTGGCTCCCCTCGATCCACGCCGGAATGATGGGAATCCCCAGCTCGACCGCCACCACGGCCGGGCCACGCTTGAAGCTCGCCATCTTCCCGCTCGTGGACCTGGTGCCTTCGGGGTAAATGATCAGGTTGCGCCGGCCCTTGGAGAGAAAGCTCCTGGTGGCTGCAAGGTATTCGACAAAGCTCTCGTGGCTGAACTTCCTCTCGATCGGGATCAGGTTCATGAAGAGGTTCAGGAAGAACCGCCTTGAGGCGTTGTTGAAGAAGTAATCCTTTGCCGCCGTCATCGCAAAGCTGTTAAAGCCGCTGCCGGCCGCCAGCATCAGGAGGGCGCTGTCCATGTGGCTGTTGTGGTTGCTGCAGAGGATATAGGGAGATTCCGGCAGCTTGTCACGGCCCTCAACCTTCAGCCGGCAGTAGATCTTGAAGAAGCCCCTGCAGTAGAGCTCGAAGACACGCTTGAAGATGCGCCCGGACAGGGGCGCGCGCCTGCTCAGGTAATCGTATTGCGCCCCCAATTCGAAATTATCGAGCGCTTCTCGGAAGCTCTTCAATGATCTTTACTCCCGGACCCGGGCAGCCGGCTGCCCCATCCGTAGAAGGCGGTACTATACCTTGCCTTCCAGGACGGTCCTCTTTCGATACCTGTCATGCGCCTGGGCGAACTCGTTGGTAAGAACCGAGGCACCGAGGGAAAGCTCAAGGCCCAGGGCTGCCGCGCAGACAATCTCGGCGAGCATCTTGGATGAGTTCTCACCGACGCAACCCAGCAGTTCGAGGTTCCTTCGCTGTTGCCCCAGTCCTGTTCCTCCTCCGATGGTCCCCACCGTAAGGGATGGCATCGTCAGGCTGGCGTAGAGGTCTTCGCCGTTGCGGACCTCCATGTCCATGCTGCCGAGAGCATTCTCAGAAACACAGGCCACGTCCTGGCCGGTGGCGAGGTAGATCGCCGCCAGGGCGTTGGAGACGTGCATGTTCATCCCGACAACCCCTGCAAGCTGTGACCCCCGCCCGCACTGGCGCCACCCCCTCACATAGTGTGCAGCATCCGCCCTCAGGACCCGCTTGAGATACCGCCCCTTGATCAGGGTGCTGGCAGTGACCTGGTGGCCGCGCCCCAGCAGGATCGTCTTGGTGGCCGGGTTCTTGTCGCAGTTAAAATTGCTCTCGATGAAATAATGGAAGGGCTTGCCGCAGTCGTAATCTTCCTGGATGTACTGGCAGGCCGCCTGGGTGGCTATGGTCACCATGTTCTGGCCCGCAGCCTCTGCCGTGGAGTAAACAAAATCGAGAATAACGCTGTTCTGGATCAGGTAGGGATCAATCCTCAGCAGCTTGCCGTGGTTGGTGGTCGATTCCGCCGCGATCTTGATCTGCTCAAAGTTCTCCTCGAGCCAGAGCTTGAACTCCGGCGCATCCTCGATGTCGTCAAAGATGAAGACCGGACTCCTGGAGAGCTCCTGCTTCAGGTGGCGGGTCTTGATCCCGCCTGAAAGCGAGGTCAGGTAGAGGCCCCGTGACATCGACATCGAGAGGGTGGCCTCGAGCGTACAGATGGGCACATAGTACTCTCCCTGGGCGTAGGACCCACTGAGGACGAGTGGGCCGGCCACCGCCATCGGCATCTTCACGCTGCCGACATGATTCTCAATGATTCCCCGGTAATCAGATATCTGATCCGGTTCGACTGCATCGAGACGCACCCCTGTCTTGTCCTCAAGCCATTGAAGACGTTTCTGAGTGTCTTCTTCCTCGAATCCGCGCGGGGGAAGAGCCCTGGCCATCGTGTTGCTCCAACGTTTTCACAAACCCAAAGCCTAACTGAGTGGCTGACTCAGTTCCATCGGTAAATAAGTCATGGCTATAGAAGGGCTTATAAAAAACATTATCGCCCCCCAGGGCCGCGGAGAGCTGCGGGGTATTCAGGACCAGACAAAGATCTCTTTGCGTCCTGCGCTGTAGCCGATGAAGGTCGCCAGCACTATCCGGGGATCCACCCCCGCCAGGCCCGGCACCTCGTGAATCATCCTGGTGTTGAAAAAGTACAGGTCCCCCGGCTCGAGGACCACCTCGACCTGCTCAAGGCCCTGCTCGGCAGCATAATCATGAAAGGTCCCCGCCTCGAGACAGGGGTCCAGCCCGGGTTCCCAGCGGCAGCGATGGATAATTCCCTGGGCCGTGCGGTCACCCACCGAGGTGTTCTGCAGAACCAGCACCCCGGCAAACTGGTGCTCAAACTCATGAACAGCGTAATCGCCTCGCTTCTCACGCAGGCGAACAGAGTCAAAATGCGGAGCGTAGGCATAGCCTCCGTAGTGAGCCCGGAGGATCGCCGGCCCGTAGAGGCTCCCATCGCTCTCACGCGCCGTGAGGACCTCCTTGTCAATGGACAGCTCCTGCAGCTTCGTATAGATCAGCCCGACCGGGTCGCATTCCTCGTTGAAGATTTCAGCGAAGGTTTCCCGCGTGCGGCGGCTGTGCTCGAAGAAGGCCTCTCGATCTTCCCCCCTGTAGCCGAGGCTGGTCCCGATATCAATCCTCACATGGCTGTTCTCGGTGCGCCGGCGGTAATACTCAACCCCCCTGGATTCCTCCTCGTTGTCCCTCGAGAAAAAGCCCTCGGGAACAGCCATGTCGGCGAATTTCTCCGGGACCGGCTTCCGGGGATCGTAGAGATGCCCGGTGGAAATGAGCCTGTCGACCAGCTGCCTGCAGGCAGTCCCACTGAAAGCGCCCCGCAATACAATCGCAGGAATCTCCCCCGCCGCCAGGGAGTCGAGGGGGCTTTCACAGGAGGCGAGAACGCTCTCGATATCCGGCTGCGCTATGTTCCAGCTCGAGCTCATTTCAGCGACCTCTTCATCAGCGGCCAACCGGGCGGATCTCGCTGCCGCCGCGGCCGGCGTCACCCAGCTTTCCCCTGATCCCTTCAGCCAGACCCTGCAATCGCCGGACGACCACCGGGTTGGCGGCGGCCACGTTGACCTTCTCACCAACATCCTTCTCGAGATCAAAGAGGCTCAGCGGAATCCGGCCGCCGGCACGTTTTCCCGGCTGTCCATCCTTGCCCGGAGGCTTCTGCTGGACAAAGCCCTGCGCGAAGAGCAGCTTCCACTTGCCGCTGCGCACCCCTGAGAGCCTCGATCCTGAATAATAATAGAAGGCCTCATGTGGAGTCTTCGCACCGGCCTTGCCTGACATCAGCGGCCAGATGTTGCGGCCATCGATCTTCTTCTCCGGCAGCTTCATGCCGCCGAGATGGGCAATGGTGGGCAGGATGTCGATCGTCGAGGCCAGCTCGGAGCATTCGGAGGCCGCCGGTATTTTCCCGGGCCACCACATGATGCAGGGCACCCGGAAGCCGCCCTCAAAGGGCGTCGCCTTGCCTTCACGAAGAGGCCCGGCTGAGCCGGCGTGGTCGCCATAGAGCAGCCAGGGGCCGTTGTCGGAGGTGAAGATCACCAGGGTGTTCTTGTCGAGCTCCAGCCGGCGGAGCGTAGCTATGATCCGGCCGACCCCGCTGTCAATCTCGCCGATCACGTCGCCGTAGAGTCCGCCGCCACTCTTGCCCTCGTTCTCCTTCTTCACAAAGAGGGGAACATGGGGCATCGCATGCGGCAGGTAGAGCAGGAAGGGACGCTCCCGGTTTTTCTCGATGAACTTCACCGCCCGGTCGTTGTACGTGGTGGTCAGGTGGACCTGGTCCTTCGGCAGCATCTTCGGATTGAGGATCTTGCGGTTCTCCATCAGCGGCAGGTCCGGAAAGCGAAAGCGTGTGCCGTTTTCAGGGTGGTAGGGCCACATGTCGTTGGAATAGGGCAGCCCGTACCAGTCATCGAAGCCCTGGCTGTTGGGCTGGAACTTCGGCAGGTGCCCGAGGTGCCACTTGCCGTACATTCCCGTGGCGTACTGCTTCTGCTTGACCACCTCTGCAAAGGTCATCTCAGCAGGGCTGAGGCCGGTCTTTGAGCCTGGCCCGAAGTTGCCCGGCACCCCCACCCGCACCGGGTAGCAGCCGGTGAGCAGGGAGGCCCTGGAGGGCGAGCAGACCGAGCGCGCCACGCAGAAGCTGGTGAACTTCATCCCCTCGGCCGCCATCCGGTCGAGGTTCGGGGTCTTGTAGCCTTTTGCTCCGAAGGGCCCTATGTCGGCATAGCCCATGTCATCGCAGAAGATGACGATGAAGTTAGGCGGGCGCTCCAATGAAGCCCCCCCTGCTGCCAGGCAGTAGGAGGAGAGGGCGGCAAGCAGGGCAACCGGGACAACACGTTTCAGGGTGCTCAGCACAGCATTCACCTCGCGGATTTACAGGGTTTCAAAGACCGCCCCGGGCGGCTCACTTCAGGTCAGAGGCCTTGACCCCGGACCACGGGTTCTCAAGGGTGATCTTCACGGCCAGCTCTCGCAGCACCTTGTCGAGCTTTGCTTCCTCGCCTTTTCTCAGGGCGGGCAGCTTGCGCGGGTCGAGCTTGTGAACGGCCGCAAGGTAGAGATAGCTTTCGAGAACAATGACGGCCGTACCCGAATGAAGCGAATCAGCATAGAGGGCTGAATCACGGTCCTTCCTGCTGGCGGCAAGAACCCGGTTGATCACCGGCAGCTTCTTTTTCGCCAGCAGGCGCCTGAGCTCGAGCATGGCGTGAGAGCTCCTGATGCTGAACACCTTGCCGGGGTACTTCTTGTTGAGAGCCTTCAGCTTCAAGTCCATGTTCTTATCGAGCCCGGCAATGGCCTCCTCAAAGGCCTTCAGCGTCAGGATCTTCTTCCCCCGGTCGTCTTCCTCGACCTTGTTCCAGATCTCACCGGCGGCCTTCCGCAGGACCTTTGCCTCGCGCGAGCTGCTGCCGTAGTTGGAGCGCCCCCCATCGACAGCCGGCCAGCCATCCTGCAGGTAGAACTTCATGCCCGGGTTGTATTTCAGCGAGAAATCGATCCAGCGCGAGATGTCCTCCACCTCGGCCCAGTAGTAGTACATGCCCATCGCCAGGTGGTCCCACTTGCCGGTCATCAGCGCCGGGCGGGTCTTCTGCTTGCTGCCGGTATAATTCCAGTGGCGAAGCGGCGCTCCCGTCTTGCCTCCACTGTACTGCATCCGCGACTCGTAACCCTCCAGGCGGACACCGCGGGAAAGATACCGGATCATCTTCTCGACCGGGGCCACCAGCGAGTGCCCGATGAAGAGCATCTTCACGCCGCCATCCCCGCTCCCCTCCGGCTCGAACTTCTCCAGGTCATCGCGCTGGAGCTCCTCCTTGGGCACCTCGATAGCCGTATCGGAGTCACCCTTTTTTCGGGACGGAGACTCCTTATCCTCCTCGGCCATCTTCTTGAGAAAGGTCCTGGCCTCCTTGAGAGTCAGGACGCCATCGCCGTTGGTGTCCGCCTCGGGATAATCCTTGAGCCCCTTCTTCAGGCGGGCGTTGTTCTCGCTGGTGGGCTGGGACCAGGCGGGCTGGGCAGAAAAGAAAACCGCCACCAGGAAAACCGGGACACCCCATCCGAATACTCGTTTCATCATGATAGCTTCCAATTCTGAACTGGCCGGATTCCCGGGGCTAATCCTGGCGACCCTCAATAACGGTAAGCAGCATCCCCGCCGCCAGGGCCATTCGAGGATCAAGCACATCTCTGGATCCCTCCTCAAGCCGGACATTGAGCTTGAAGACGAAGGGGTTAAACCTCTGGACGTAGGTCGCCGCCAGCGCACCGCCAACCTCGAACTGGTAGGTTTGCGGCAGGAATCCCGGAGCGAGGAACCTTCCGAAGAGGGCCAGGCACCCACTCTTTTCCTCAAGACGAGCAACGAGCTGGTCGTCGTTATCAAGCATCTCCCAGGAATCCTTCAGTATGGACTTGAGGCCCTTGCGGCGAAAGGCCCCGAGCTTCTCACCACTGGGGCTGTCGACCACATCATAGGCCGCCCCGAAATCGATGATACTGCGCGCCTTGATCACCAGGCACTCCTCGCTCATGGATTCATCGGAAAAAACCCGGATATCCTCCTTGAGCTTGAAGGCCTTCTGAGAGCTGAAGAACACCAGGTTGTCCCTGGCGTCATAGACATGGAAGGACCCGCCGAAGATCTTCAGCACCTTGCGGCGTATGTAGAAATCGAAGCCCTCTTTGTCTTTGGGCATCTCAAAATCGTCCAGCTTGAGTGGGTCATAGGCCGCCATGAGTCCAGCTTTCTCTTTCTTGTACCGGGTCCTTTAAGACCTCAGAGACTCCAGCCCTTGCGGGAAGGTGGATTGATAAAGGCATTGGCCTCGTCGCAATCGGTGAAGCGGGTATTGGCTCCGTCCCAGGAGAGCTTCCGGCCGGGGAAGTTGGTGGCGATGATACCCAGCATGGCGATCTCGGTCAGCGGGCCGCCGTACTCGGCAAAATCGGAGCCGGCCTTCTTCCCATTGCGGATCGCATCGAGGAAGTCGTTGTGATGGCCGCGGGTCCGGGGGATGGTCTGCTTCGGCTGCTGGTAGGCCTTCATGGCTGCCTCGGGAACCAGGCGCACTCCGCCGGCCCCGTGCGAGCCGTGGGTGATCGAGCCCTTGTCGCCGATGATCACGGCTCCGGTGCCGGGAGGGTTCTTCCCCGGATCGAGATCCTTCGTCCGCGGAATCCTCATCGCCCCGCTGTACCAGTAGAGCGTAACCGGCCCGCGGTCGCCCTTGGAGGGGAATTCAAACCGCGTCCTGCTGCCCCTGGCAAAGGTATCGATATGCTCCTTCGGATCGAAATCCAGCATATCCAGCACCTCGATGCTCGAGGGCGTGCCCAGGTCGAGGGCCCAGAAGGACGGATCGACCACGTGGCAGACCCAGTCGCCGATGGTTCCGTTGCCGTAGGGGCGCCAGGCGCGCCAGTTGCCCGGGAGGTACATGCCGTGGTAGCTCCGCTCAGCGGCCGGGCCCTGCCAGAGGTCCCAGTCGAGCTCCTTGGGGATGGCCTGCTTCTCAGAGCGTTTCGGCAGCTCCTTGACCCTGGTGTGCACAGCAGTGCAGGCGGCGTGGACCGTGTGAACCTTGCCGATCGCTCCATCGCGAATCCACTCGACGCACTTGCGGATATCGCCTGAGGAATGCCCCTGGTTGCCGAGCTGGGTGACGACCTTCTGTTTCCGGGCCTCTGCCATCAGCGCGCGGACCTCGTGCACCGAGTGAGCCAGCGGCTTCTCGCAGTAGACATGCTTGGCGAGCTTGAGAGCCGCCATGCAGGCCACGGCATGGGTATGGTCCGGGGTCGAGACGGCGACCACGTCGGTCTCTTTTCCGACCTTGTCGAGCATCCGGCGGAAGTCCTTGAACTTCGGAGCCTTGGCGAAGCGGTTGAATGAGCCCGCCGCGCGGCGGCCGTCCACATCGCAGAGGCCGACCACGTTGTTGCCGCGTGAGAGCCCGCCGACCTGGGCGCCGCCACGGCCGCCACAGCCGATGAAGGCCACGCCCATCTTGTCATTAGGAGCTGTGCGGCCGGGGCCGCCGAGAATATCCGGTGAGGCGATGGTGAAGACCGCAGCTCCGGCTGCAGTCCCCTTCAGAAAGTTCCTGCGCGATACCTGTTTTTTCCCATGCTGCATCTGTTTTCTCCTGTCCGGGCCGCGGTCACGACCTCTTCCCTCTGAAACTTAAGATGTAAATCCATTCGGTCCGGCCGGGGTCCGGCCGCGGTCATTGTACGCCCGCGCGAAATCAGAAGAAAGCTCGACAAGTGCTTTTACTTCCAGGTCCAACTTCACCGGCAGACCAGCCCTTCACAACCCAGCTCATCATCGGTGGCATAGAGGCCGGGGCCGCAATCACCGGGAGCCTTGGGCGCAGGCCCTCCCAGGAAGAGCCAGCCCAGCATCCAGCTGACATCGGCAATGTTGACGACTCCATCGGTGTTCGAATCGGCCGCTGCACGGCAGGGAGGCTCAGTCGCCCCCAGGAAAAGCCAGCCGAGCAAATGGCTGACGTCTGCAATGTCCAGCCGTGAGTCACCGTTGGAATCACCACGGCGGAAGGGACCGACTCCGGCTGATTCTTCCGGCACCTCGCCGGGGGAGTCAGCCAGGTGGAGCACGTAGGGGCCTGCCTCCTGGGCGAATCCGCTGGTAAGGATGAAGTATTCCTCTCCTGCCTCTGTCGGAAGCTCGACCGTCGACAGCAGGCGGCCCTCGCCACAGTCATCATCATTGCTCACCAGGCAGGAAAGCTGCGAGCAGCTGCCCCCGAAGACACTGAGCCGGGTATCGAAGGCTGTCTCATCGTCACAGGTCGACACCCGGATCCTGTTGCCCGTACCGGTAAACCGATGCCAGGTCCCCGGCGCCGGCGGGATGTTGGCGCAGGGAAAAGGATCACGGCCGGCAAGGCTCGTATCTCCTCTGACGCGGAGGGTGCCGCCGGGCAGCAGGAACAGGTCGGAGGCTGTCTCGCAGCTGTCATTGTCAACTACATCGCCCGGGCGAATGACACCGCCCAGCTCGTGGGCGAGAAAGATCCGGGCAAGCTCCTGGCGGCTTCCCCATTCCCGGACCCAGCCATCCCAGAACTCCTGGATATTGTCCGGGCGGTGGCGGTCGATCACCTGCCAGATCCTGCGAAAGCGGGTAGAAGAATCCGAGAGGCTGTCACCTCCATCACGCTCTCCGCCCGGGTCGTCGAAGATATCCCAGAGAGCGCCGAGGGTCTGGCATTCATAAAACTCTCCGGGAGAGCGCCCGGCCGACCCGGTCAGCTCCTCAAGGCTGATGCGGAAGTCCCCGTCATCGTACCAGGCATCTCCTGAGCCCGGGTAGCCGGTGTCGCCAAGCTGGCTGGCGATGGCGAAGAGAGTCGGCCAGGCCTCCCGGAAGGCCAGGTTCATCGCCTGCTGCGGGCCCTGGCGCAGGATGGCTCCAGGGTCAGCACAATCGGGCTGCTCCCGCAGGTCATAGCAGCTGCGCCAGTGGCAGTTGGTACCTACATCCCCGTCACCGAAACCGACCATGGCCTCGATATGATGGCCGTACTCGTGAAAGATCAGGTCACGCTGCCACTCCTTGCCCTCCGGCAGGTGCAGCCCCCTGACGTTGTAGTGTGCCCGGCCCGCATGAGGCCACCAGACCACCAGCCCCGGCAGGGCGGGATTGGTGATGCCCAGCAGGTCAACCGACTTGACGAAGGCCTCCACAACACTCTCATACACCCCCCAGGCTCCCGCATCGGCAAGCTCCACCAGGAAAGAAATTTCCAGCTCCCGGGCGGAGTTGTCAGGATAGCGCGGACTGGAGACCGAGTAGGCAAGACCCCGCGGACCGCCGATCACGTTGCAGACACTGCTCCTGGCCCCGTGGTAGCTTGACATCGCCCCCCTGGTGTAGACCACGACCCTCACATCGGCGCCGCTGCCATCCGGATCAGCCTCGTTATCGACAGCAACCTCGTAGAAGCCCTGCTCATCGGTGCTTGAGATGTAGGTCCTGGCCGGCCGGCCGAGGCCGTTTTCATCAAACACCTCGACGCGGGCAAAACGCACCGGGTAGAGCCCACCGCCCGGAACCTCGTAGCGGACCTGCCCGTGGACAAGAGTTTCCCCGCCCTGCAGGGCCTTGCTGCAGGCAAAGGCCGGCAAGAGCGCAACCAGCACCGCAAGCCATGCCCTGTGCCCGCTCCTAGTTCTGCCACCATCCTGGAACTTCATCACCTGCTGGGTTCCTTGTCCACTCAAGCATTGCGTGGCTGTACCGGATGCGAACAGCAAAAACCGGGCGGGCAAGATGCCCCGTCTGGAATTGGTGTTCGCCCTCTCAGCGACGCCAGGTTATTTCTGGTCACGACCCCGAAGGCCGGTCATTCTCGCGCAGTTTGACAAGGCGCCACTGCACCAGATCTGCCCCGGAGAATCAAGTACCTGCCCCCGGTCTTCCCGCTCCAGCCTGAAAGAGGATTGGGAGGCCCGGGAACAGATGCTACGCTCATGCGATCATGAAAAAACTATCCGCCCTCCTGCTGCCCCTCGTCCTTGTTCTCTCCAGCCAAGCCCTGCTCGCCGGACTCCGTCTGCCGAATATTTTTGGTGAGGGCATGGTTCTCCAGCAGGGAAAACCCATCAGCATCTGGGGTTGGGCCGGGCCGGGAGCAGAGGTCAAGGTGAGCCTTGCAGGAAAGGAGGCGAGGGCAAAGGCCGATGCAGCCGGAAAATGGGCTGCCAGCCTCCCCGCCATGAAGGCCAGCTCCAGCGGAGCGAAGCTCAGCGTCCAGTCCGGCGCCGAGCAGCTCGAGCTCTCCGATGTGCTGATTGGCGAGGTCTGGATCTGCGGCGGGCAGAGCAACATGGAGTGGTCAATGCGTGCCAGCCGAGATGCCGACATCGAGATCTCGAGCGCCAACTACCCCGCCATTCGCTACGCCCGCCTGCCGCACATCGCACGGCCCGATCCGCAGGATGATTTCCCGCTGGAAGATCGCAAAAAACCACAGGGCTCCTGGCGCCGCTGTGATGGCAAGGACGTCGAGAACTGCACCGCCGTGGGCTACTACTTCGCCCGCCGCCTGCACCGCCGGCTGCGGGTGCCGGTAGGGATCATCGACACATCCTGGGGAGGAACGATGGCACAGCACTGGGTCTCCACGGGGACGCTGCGGCCCTTCCCCGAGCTGAAGCCTTATTTCGATGACTTCGAATCAAAAAGGAAAGCCTGGAGCGAAGGCGGGGGCGAAGAAGGGGCCCGCAAGCGGCAGGCGGCCGCCCCCGCGGCCTGGGAGAAGCAGCGCGCCGAGGCCAGGGCAAAGGGTGAGCGCGAGCCGCGCCGGCCGAACTCGAACGCCTATACCGATCCCGCCGGCAAGCGCCAGCCCGGCGGCATGTTCAACGGCATGATCCTTCCCCTGGCGAAGCTCTCCATCAGGGGCGTCCTCTTCTACCAGGGCGAGAACAACTCCTTCAGCGGCAGCTGGAAACCTTTCCACAGGACCTTCCCGGCGGTGATCTCCGACTGGCGCAAGGCCTTCGGCGACCCGCAGCTGCCCTTCGGCATCATCCAGATCGCCGGCTGGAGCACCCGCCGCAGCATGACCTACGACATGAACCACCACACCAACGTCATCCGGGAGATCCAGCTCAACACCTGGAAGAAAACCCCCGGAACAGGCCTCATCGCAACCTATGACACCAACTCCAACGGCAGCATCCACCCCGGCCGCAAGCTGCCGGTCGGAGACCGCTCGGCGCGCTGGGCCCTGGCCGAGGTCTACAAGACGGAGTCCTCGCGCCCCGGCAGCCCCATCGAGTGGCGCGGGCCGGTCTACAAGGG
>CAZTRG010000021.1:0-31580 GCA_964615885.1 uncultured Planctomycetia bacterium
GCCCTCGAAGACGACTACTTCGTCGACCGCAAGCTCTACCCCAACGTCGATTTCTATTCCGGCCTGATCTACCAGTCGATGGGTTTTCCGACCCCGATGTTCCCGGTCCTCTTCGCGATCGGTCGCACCTCCGGCTGGCTGGCACAATGGAACGAGTTCTCCGACGACAAGGACCAGCGCATTGCGCGTCCCAGGCAGCTCTACCAGGGCTCACCTACGAGGCCTTACGAGAAGTAGATTGACAGGTCGCCTCAGCCGAAGTGCTTGCGTAGCTCGCTGATCCGTTCAGTCGTTGGCGGATGGGTGCTGAAAAACGAGTACTTTTCCTGCAGGCAGCGGTCTTCCATGATTTCCAGCGCCATGCGGAGCCCTGTTGGATTGAACCCGGCCCTTTTCGCCAGTTGGGCTCCTTCGCGGTCAGACTCGAACTCATTTTCCTGGCTGTATCCGCTTGCGATGAGAGTTTTGATACATTCTGCTGCCCGGCGGAGGATGAGGTGCTTGGTGCCGATGAGTTCTTGAACAGCAAAGGCGGATCCAAGAGCCTTTAGTGAATGGTAGCAGTCGATGTGGGCGATTTCGTGAGCAAGCACCCCGGCCAGCTCGTCCTGCCCCGGATAGAGATCGAGGAGAGCCTGGGTCACGAGGATGCTCCCACCAGGGATCGCGCAGGCATTCGGCTCTTCGTGGTCGTCAACCAGTATGAAACGAAAGGAGACATTGCTCCTTCGGGATTGGGCGGCGAGTTTACGGCCGGTCTCCTCGACCCTCTGGGCTCCCGGGGTTTCCTCCACAGCCGGCGTCCTGGCCAGGCAGAACTGGAGGACATCTTTGCCAGCCATCTCTTCGAGCAGGGCAAGTGGACCACCAGGTTTTTCGACGCTTTTAAGGAGCTTCCTGGCGAAACGGGTTTTTTTGCGGAACCTTCTTCCAAGCTGTTTTCCCATCCCGGGAAGGTGTTCCGGCAGAATCTTTAACAGCAGGAATACGAGAATCAGGATACCTATCTTATAAGGCAAAGGGCTGGAAACTCCGGGCGGTAGCCGGGTATGGCTGCATGTACAGCCGCTCTCCGGCCAGGTATTTCTGTCACTTCTTTCTCCCCGTAAGTCTGGGGCAAAGATACCGGTGTGCAACCAACTCTGGGTAATTCCCCGCCACCTGGAGCCTGGGGCGGTTAAGGGGTGGGCACTCAGGCGAGTCCCAGCTCGTGGTTTGAAAGCCGCTCAAACCCATCGTCGGTGACCAGGTAGTCATGTTCGAGGCGGATTCCGCCGCTGGGTTTGCCATAGACGCCCGGCTCGAGGGTCAGCACCATGCCGCTCTCGATGACCCGGTCGGTCTCGAGGACTAGCTCGGGTGCCTCGGGATGCCCCAGGCCGATGGCGTGGCCGGCGTGGTGGACCAGCTCTTCGCCGGCCGCTCCAAAGGTTTCGATGATCACCTCGCTGAAGGCAGAGGCCGCAGCCCCAGGGCTGATGAGGGCCTCTGCTTTTTCAAGGGCGGATGATACCAGCTCGAAAAGTTCCGATTGCTCACTGCTGGGGTTTCCCCCGGCAACCAGGGTGTTGGTGATGTCTCCCCGGTAGCCCTCGACATAGGGGAAAATATCGAGAATCACCAGGTCGCCCGCTTCGATGACCCGCTTGCCGGGTGCTCCACCGCCACCGGCCGCACGCTCACCGGAGGCGAGGTCGCACATCATCACGAAGGGCGCCTCGGCTTCGCTTGTCGCCCGGGCTACCAGCTGGCCGTAGTAGTCGATCTCCCTCATCCCGGGTTCGAGCAGCTCGCGCGAGGCTCGATGGACGGCCTCGGCGGTACGCACTCCCCGGCGAATCGCCTCGAGCTCATCGGGGTATTTGCGCTCCCTCATCGACAGCAGGAGCGGTTCACAATCGGTGACGGTCTCGACGCAGGCCGCCGCCTGCCGGGGCAGGAAGGAGGTCTCGGCGGCAATTTTCCGGATTTTCTTTTTTTCAAGAGTCTCGTTAACGAGCTGGGCGACCACCGCCCCGCGGGGTGTGGCCGGCTTGACGCAGTCGTACCAGGTCGCCGAGAGCACGAGGTCCACCGGGCTGGAGTCCTGGGGGGGAGCGGCCACGGCATCGCCGGCCAGCCAGTTGTCGGTGAACAGTGTGCAGGGCCCATCGCGCTCGATGAGCAGGTAGCCGCTGCCATGGAGGTTGAGGCTGTTGGGCAGGGGGTAAAAATTCGCGAGGTAGAGGAGATGCTCCGGCCGGCAGATCAGGGCTGCCTCGATATCCGGGTCAAGGCTCTCCCTGAAACGGGCCAGGCGCTCCCGTGCGCCTTCCTGGGTGGGCATGTTCTGGTCCTTTTATTCAGCAATGAGGAAAATGGCCTCGATCTCCGTGGCGATGGCTCCCGGCAATGAGCTGAAGCCTACGGCGGAACGGCTTGCCCTGCCGTGCTCTTCGCCGAAAACCTCAACGAAGAGGTCTGAGCAGCCGTTGATCACCTTGGGGTGTTCGAGGAAGTCCGGTGCGGCGTTCACCATCCCCAGCAGCTTGACCACTCGCTCTACACGGTCAAGGCTGCCGAGACTTGCGCGGACCGTGGCCAGCATGGAGAGGCCCGTCTGTCGTGCAGCGACGTAGCCCTGCTCGACATCGAGATCCTCACCGAGCTTCCCGGTGAGCCTGGCTCCCTCCAGCGGTGCGGGGCCATGCCCGGAGACGTAGAGGTAGCGGTCGATTTCCATATTGGTGACGTAATTGGCGACCGGCTCAGGGGGAGCGGGCAGCTCAAGCCCCAGGGCCTGGAGACGTTCTTCTGCGGACATGTCTTCTTCTCCGTTAATTTAAGCTGGTTAGTCTGACTGAAAGCCGGAGGGCCATGGTACGCAATTTACCGGCGGGGGTAAACGGGACGCTCCCTGCCGTGACGCTATTCTGGCGGGGGCCTGCTGGTTTCTGGAATTTTACCGATCCTTCGTTACACTACAGCCTGCTGCTGCGGCCAATGGGGTGCAGCGATATCCCGGCAAGGAGTTCCCCCTCGTGCTTCCTCTGAAATTCAATGCATGTTTTCCGCCGTGCCGGCCCGCGGGCGTCATGGGGCTGTTCCTGGTCCTGCTGGTGGCAGGCTGCGCCAGCAAGGAAGGGGTGGTGGTTCATACCTTTGAGAAGGAGCCCGGAAACTGGAGCGAGCTTGCAGCCGATCGAGATTCCGCGGGAGCATCTGCCGGGATCAGGGTTGCTTCGCATTCCCTGCGTGTGAATGGAACCCATGTTCTGCTGGAACCTACCAGGTTCGAGAATTTCCGGGGCATGGTGGATGTCGCCGTAGCCGGAGGAGCGCCGAAGGGGTTTGCAGGCGTTTTCCTGCGCCGGGAGGGAGATGACAGGTTTTACTGTTTTGCCATAAGACCCTGGGGTGCGGGGGAGTACAGGTATTATGCGGCAGGTGATCCCCTGCGGCCTGCCGGTGGCTCAGGTTGGCAATTGGCCAGCCGAAACACCCCGGCCGGCTACGTGCGCCTTGGTTTTGAATACGCCGGGGGAAAGATCCGTTTCAGAATGGATGATGAGGAGTTCATTCCGAGCTTCGAGAGCATTCTCTCCCGGGCGGAAGATTCCGGTCCCTGGCAGCTCGGGATTTTTTCCATGGGTCTCAACACCCGCTGGAATAATTTCATCGTCAGCAATGACAATTCAGGTGCAGGGCTTTCCGGTCTTGCTGACTGGGGTGGGATCGAAGCCGCCGTAAATCTCGAGCGTGAATTTATCGATGGAACGAAGGCCTTTATCTCAAATCCTGATCGCTCCAGTATCTTCACACTGGCGGCGGCTCTCTCCGGTGCGCAGAAGATCTACGGACAAAATGGTGCCGGCAGTGATTCGAGGAAGCTGAGTGCCCGGGCAGCGGGACTTCTTGAGCCCATGAAACTAGCTGCCCGCCGACTTGGAGAAGAAGAGCTGCTGGTGCGTTGTTTTGCAATGGGAGCAGCTTCGGTAACCGACCGGCGCAGGATCCTGGGAGCTGAGGGGGAGGATTTCTCTGCCAGGGCCCGTGAGGCGGAGGCCCGCGGGGGCCATGCAGAGGCCGCGGTCTACTATGCTGCAGCGCTCTCTCTTCAAGAGGATTCCGGTTTGGCCGGCAAGCTGGAGGCAGCCAGGGGCAAAGTCCCCATTCCCTCCTATTCATTCGAGATGGATGAAGAGAAGGTTAAGAACAGGGTGGTGGCCCAATCCAGATTTCGTGCCGCTGTGCAGGCCGACTTCGGTGGATTGCCAAGGAAGGAAAATGCGGACCTGGTGATCAGGGTCAAGATCAATCGATCGAGCGCGTCCAAGGATGTGGAGACAGCTACACGGCAGGTTCCGGTCATTGTAGGCGGAGTGGGGATGAGCTCAGCCGAAAGAGAAGAGCTCATCAGGCTTCAGCGAGAGCTCCCGGAATTCCTCGTTGATGCCAAGGCTCGCGCTGAGATTCGGCGTGTCAGCATCCAGTTGAGCGGTCGAACTGAATCCCAGGGCGCTCTCGATACCTACACCATCGCCGATAAGAAGTACGAGCTGCATATCGATGATGGAAAGCGGGCCCTGAAAGACCAGGGGCGGCTCAATGTGCTGCAGGAAAAATGGGATGGGCTGAAGAGCAAGCTCAATTACGAGCAGCTAGAGGCGGAGAGAACGACGGTTTCCATCAACTTCAGCGCCGATGTGGATCTTCTCTACAAGGGGAAGAGCCTGGTGGCCGGTGAGAAAATAAATGCCTACAGGGGTATTGTCCTGTGGCGCCATGAGGCAGTTTCCGCAAAGGGGATCGAGGCCAGCACTCCCTCCAACACCGACATCAAGCAGGCTGCCGAGGCTGTTCGCCGGCGGGTTCTCGGCCAGTTCGCCGGGTTGATCTCCCGGGCAAAGCTGCTGGCCAGGTTAGAGAAGGCTGACCGCCTGGCCCTGCTGCTGCGCCTTGCGCGCTCCAGCGGTAACAGCAGGGATGAGCTAAACCTGCGCTGGTATCTTGAGAAGGAATTCGGTTTCAAGGAGGTCTTGTGTGACGAGGTGTCCCGCCGCCTGCTGAACCTGGCCAGGAGATAATTGATTTTGTCTGACAGAAGTAAAGACCCGGAACGTTTCCCGGCAGAGAACCTGCAGGTGCTGACCCACTTTTACAGGGGAGAGGTGCAGCGGGAAACAGATTGGCGCCGCCGCCTGGACCTGACCACCAACTGGGCGATCATTACCACCATGGCGGCCTTTTCCTGGACCTTCAGCTCGGTTGAGCCCACGGACTTCGGCTCCCATATTGTCCTGCTTTTTGCCGCCTTCCTGGTGTTCCTGCTTATGTGCATCGAGGCGCGTCGCTACAGGTATTATGATATCTGGCACACGAGGGTCAGGATGCTCGAGGTGCACATTCTCGTGCCGGCTCTCAATCCTGATAAAGATCTCCTCCAGGGCGACTGGCGAAGCGTACTCTCCGATGACCTGCTGATGCCATCCTACAAGATCAGCTTCCATGAGGCTCTTGCCCAGCGCCTTCGGGCGAACTATGGCTGGCTCTTTATGGGCCTCTTTGCAGGCTGGATTCTGCGTATTGCTGTTGATATATCAGCAAGCCAGAAGAGTTTTTCCCAGGCCGCGGGAGCAGGCTTCCCGGGTTCTTCGACCCTGATTATTTGCCTCCAGGCTGTTTTTATCCTCTACCTGCTGTTTGTTGTCCTGAGCACCTGGAAGGTGAGGGGAGTTACGGGGGAAATTCGCCGGCGGGACAAAAATGCCCGTAATTGGCCTATTTAAGCGGCTCATGAAGAGGGCCGATTGAGAGGGACTTTCAAAAGTGCTGGTAGTCTGGATTGTCGTCATTCTGCTGGGAGCGGCTATAGCTGCCTGGGCCGGCACCTGGCTTTCCCTTGCCGTGGGGGGTGTCCTCCTGGCCGGTTTTTTTTTCTGGATCCTTATCTCTACCCTCTCTCCTGCGATCCCCTGTAGAATCTGTCCTAAGTGCGGCGATGAGGGACTCGTCAAAATTCGCCGGGGTGTTCCCGGAGTTCGATGCGAGAAATGTGATTTCATCGATGAGAATCTTCACGTTGCCTATCTTGATGACTGGTAAGAAATTATGAGCTCCCTGGTACTAGCTGCCCTTGCAATAAATGTTCTCGTGGTTGTCGGGCTCGCTTACGGGCTGTCCCGCAGGCGTGAGCCGGCCATCCACATGAAGGTTATGACATGCTGTTTTGTCATCGACCTGCTCAATGTAATTCTCGTCGAGGTCACCGCCAGGGTGACCAACGAGGAGAGCCTGGGCGCCGTGGAGAAGGGTGTGAAGTCCTTCTGGAACGACCCGGTCTCACTGCTGAATTTTCATATCCTCGTCTCGGTGATCTCCATCGTCTGCTACATCATAGCCATCCGAACCGGGCGCCGGCTCTTCCGGACGGGTGAGGGCCGCGGAGTTCACAGGAAGAATGCCCTGGTCTTCATCATCGCCCGCCTGGCGAGCTTCGTGACCTCGATCATGGTCAGCTGGCCGAAAATCTCCGGCAGCTGAGCCCGGCTATTTTTTCGAAGCTGCACGCCTGGCCTGGCGGGCGTCCCTTGTTGCTGCCAGCAGCATGCAGATCTTCTGGAACCTTGAGAGGGCGGGCCGCCGGCTGAAGACGTCGTAGCCCTGCAGCTCGATCCTGTCGAGGATTTTCGAGTAGAGTCTCTTCAGCAGCACAGGGCAGTAGCGGGTTTCTGTATCGATGAGGGGAAAGAGGGCCTCGGAACGCTGGAAGTATTCCCGCGCCCGCTCTACCTGGAATTCCATCAGCTCCCTGAAGGCCGGCGTGAATTCGTAATTCGAGAGCTCAGCCTCGCTGTAATTGAAACGCCTGAGATCTTCGCCTGGAAGATAGATTCGCCCGCGGGTCATGTCTTCCTTCACATCGCGCAGGATATTGGTCAGCTGCATTGCGATCCCGAGCTCTTCGGCATGTTGATGTGCAGCTTCTTCACTGTAGCCGAAGATCTCGATGCAGATCAGGCCCACTGCAGCTGCTGCCCGGAAGCAGTAGCTGTAGAGCTCGTCGAAGGTCTCGTAGCGTTTTTTCTCGAGGTCCATTTCCATCCCCAGCAGGAGCTCTGAAAAATGTTGGACCGGAATTTTGAAGCGCTCGATGGTATCCAGGAGTGCCGGGGAGAGGGGGTCTTCGGGAGCTTCTCCACGCAAAAGCCGCTCGAGCCCGGCGAGCTTTGATCTCGCCTCCTCTTCGGAGATGTTTTTTTCCTCTACTGAATCAACCGCATCGTCTGCCCGGCGGCTGAAGGCATAGACGGCATAGATCGCGTTTTGCCTGGGCGCATCGAGAAGCCGGAATGCGTAATAGAAGTTTTTTGCTTCACGCCGGGTCACTTCCCGGGCGTGGGTATAGGATTTCACTGAATGCGCCATGATCGGAGTTAATATAACTTCTAGGTCTCCAGGGCACTACAGCGTGTTGCCGGAGGCCTGATATTTAGATGTTCTTTCCGTGCAGGTTATCTATCACCTTTCCAGTAAATAACTTAGGCCTGTGGAGGCATTAATATCGGTACTTTGGGCACCTCTTCAAGTCATATCATTCGGTGCTGCAAGTGCATTAAAATCAACCGGATATGAAGCCATTTTTGATCTCGGTCGGGGACTTCGGAATCTTTTCCGGGGGAGTCTTCAAAAGGATAGCCGTCAGGAAGACTTTTTCCGGGGAGCTGCTCAGGCAGATGTACCGAGTCGGAGTTAATTCACTCAGCGTGGTGGATCTCTGTGCTTTCTTCATCGGCCTGGTCCTCGTTTTACAGACAAGTTCACTGCTGGCGCGTTTTGGCGCGGAGGGGCAGGTTGCGACCATCGTGGGCGCTGCCTTTGTTCGTGAGATCGGTCCTGTATTCGCTGCAATTATGTTTGCCGGGCGGGTAGGGACGGGAGTCGCTGCGGAGATAAGTTCCATGGTCGTTACTGAGCAGGTAGATGCTTACCGGGCCTTCGGCATCGACCCGGTCTCCAAGCTTGCCCTGCCCCGGGTTCTTGCAACGGCCCTGATGCTGCCGGCCCTTACGGCCATCTCCTGCCTGGTGGGAATCAGTGGTGGATTTCTGCTGGCCTACGCGGAGTCCGGTGTGCCGGCCCCTGTCTATATCGCCAAGTGTCTCGATGCGCTCACCCCGCTTGATATTGTCGCCAGTCTTACCAAGGGAGCGGTGTTCGGGCTCCTGATCGGGCTGATCTCGACCTATTGCGGATTCAATACAGCAAGAACCACCGAGGGTGTTGGTGAGTCAACTACCCGCTCGATGGTCTCCTCTGTGCTGATCGTGCTCATTGCAGATCTTATCCTGACCAAGTTTTTCATGTTGCTGGGCTGAAAAGATGAACAACCCGAACACCCTGGTAGAAGTTAAGGGCCTGAGAAAAAGCTTTGGCCCGCTCACGGTCATGGAGGGCCTGGATTTCTCCCTTTCCAAGGGTGAGAACGTCGCGATCCTCGGCCAGAGCGGAACCGGCAAGAGCGTCCTGCTCAAGGTGATCATCGGGCTGCTTGAGCCCGATGAGGGAGAGGTGTCCCTCTGGGGACAGCAGATCTCTGAGATGGATGATGCTGAGCTCAACGAGGTGCGCAGGAAGATGGGGATGGTGTTCCAGTCAGGAGCCCTGTTTGACTCCATGACCGTATTTGAGAACCTCGCCTTCCCCCTGGTGGAGCACGGCTTTGACGACGAGGAGGCCTTGCGGGTGGTGGTGAAGGAGCGCCTTGAGTGGGTGAGCCTGCCCGGGGTAGAGGACAAGTACCCCTCGGAGCTCTCCGGTGGTATGCGCAAGCGTGTTGCGCTGGCCCGGACCCTCGCCGCGGACCCTGAGCTGATCCTGTATGATGAACCGACCACCGGGCTTGATCCGCTCAACAGCCGAAAGATTTCTTCGATGATCCATGAGATCGACAAACGTGTGAAGTCAACCTCCATCGTTGTGACCCATGATCTCGATTGCGCCAGGAAGGTGGCCGGGAGGTGGTGCTATCTTTCCGGGGGGAAGATCCTTGCAGATGGAACCCCGGACGAGCTCTTTGAGAGTCCTCACGAGGAGATCAGGAGCTTCCTGATGGGGGTTGCTCCGACAACGGAAAACCACGGCCGGGATGTGCCGGGAAAAACTACCAGCGGGGGAGTTGAGTGAAAATGAACGAATCCACGAAGATGACCAGTCTCAATGTAGGTTTCGTACTGTTTGTGGCAACGGTGATCGTTATTGTCGCCCTTTTCTGGGTGGGCTCAGGCGGTGGAATATTCCAGCAGCAGGCTGAATACCATTTCATGTGTCCCTCCACGAGCCGCCTGAAGGATGGATCCCGGGTCTACCTCTCCGGGGTTCCGGTCGGCAAGGTCGACAGCATAGACTTCGTTGAGGACCTGACTGAGAACTCGGTCAAGGTGATGATCTCCATCAATGAAAACGTCATGAGGCGAATCCGGGCAGACTCCTCTGTTTCTCTTCAGAGCGACGGACTTCTCGGCGATGTCTCGGTCCACATTACGATGGGAACCTCGAACGAAGAGGAGCTCGCTCCGGGAAAGGAGATCAGCTATAAGCCGACCTCGCCCATCGACGATTTCGTGGGGGCTGAATTCAGCGGTACGGCCAATGACGTTCTTCGAGAGCTGGTGGTGGTTCTCAAGCAGATCAAGGGCGGCGAGGGCACCATCGGCAAGCTGCTGAGGGAGCCGGAACTCTACGACAACCTCAACTCCTTCCTGAAGTCGCTCGCCCAGCTGACCAGCAAGCTTGACGAGGTGGCGGGTGATCTCGGTGAGTTTGCCGAGGCCGTCGGGGAGCAGAAGGGTGTGCTCGGTAAGCTGATTTTCTCAGAGGATTACGACAGGGATTTCAGCCGTGCGGTGTCCAGCACAGCCGAGATCGTGGTGGCTCTTGAAGGGGCCCTGGACAGCTCTTCGGACCAGGGCTCCGTGCTCAAGCGCCTGCTTCTTGATGAGAAGCTGGGTGAAAAGCTGGATAACGTGGTCGGCCGTATCGAAGAGGGCGCGCAGTCACTCTCCTTCGTGCTCGGAAAGATTGAGCGTGGCGAGGGTTCGGTGGGCCAGCTCCTCCATGATTCGACCATTGCCGCGAGCATCAAGGATCTCTTCCTTGGTGTCCAGGAGCTTGGCTACATGCGCAATCTCATCCAGAATGCGGAGCTGCAGGGCCGTGAGGCCAAGACAGCTGAAGAGCGGGCATCCATCATGGCGCGCCTGGAGGCCTCCAGGGCGAAGATGCTGGCCCGGCTTGCTGCTGTGAAAGACAAGGAACCCGGGGACAAAGAGAAAGAAGACAAGCCGGCTCCTGCTCAGCAGGACCCGGAGGGCAACGAGGATGGAGCCGGCTCCCAGTAATGTTTAAAGCCACGGGATCTTCCTTACTTCTTGCTGCACTGCTGCTGGTTTCCGGCTGCAATGTCCTGGTCCAGCCTGATCGTTCCTACCTGAACAACCAGGGAGTGATCGGCTATACCGCCCGGGCGGCCGGATATGCCGTTGCTGAAGACCGGTACACGCTGCAGCGGGTTGAGCTCGAGTGGGACACGGCGACCTTCTACTACAGGGGGGTCGTCGATAAGGGTGAAGATGCCTGGGTCTTGCGCTTCTCGCTCAAGACCGGCGAGCAGGACCCGGTTGCCCTGGAGGATGTGTATTCCCACCTCGCGCTGATTGAGGGACTGCGGGATGATTTCAAGATCGAGGCGGATAAGAAGGAGTCGGTCGGCGAAGCCCGCCTGCGCTTTGTTTCCTACAACTACAATTCCAGGGAACGGGATGAAAACGGCAAGGCTGTAAGGGGCTACGGCATCATCGCCACCTTTGCGGCCACCAGCGGCGATTTCCCGGTCGTCTATGCCATGAAGATCGAGGCCGTGGGGAGGCAGGGCAGCTACACCCGTGCCGACCTCGCACCGTTTCTCCAGCCGATGCTGGCGCGCTGAAGAGGCCCGGTCTCTCTACTCCCTGCTCCTGTCCTGCAGGCGGCGGCGGAACTCTTCAAGGGCATCGGGTTTTGACCGCAGCCATTTACCACGGGTGGTTCGGTGGCGAATGGTTTCGGGTGGATAGCTGAGGCTGGTGATATGCAATCCCGCATCGTTGAAAACATGAACCCGGTTGCGGGGGCCGAGTATCACCCAGGTGTTTTCCTCCACGTCCCTGTAGATGGACTGCTCTTTTGCAGCCAGGGCATCGGCGAAGGCCGTCGAGGTGGGCCGGGCCTTGTTGCGGTGGCGGATTTCAGAGTGCTGGGTTCGGCGGCCGCGCTGGCGGTAGATTCGTTCGATGTTGCGTGAGAGTCGCCGGAGGACGTCCATCACCCGCCGTTGTTTCTCCCGCCCTCTTCTTCGCCGGGACAGCGAGCTGACATCGATGTCGCTGAGATGGCGGCCGCCTTTGCGGATGGCATCGAGCAGGCGGGGGCTCTCAGACTCTTCGACCGACTCGAACCCGGTCCGTCCATCGGGCAGGCGCCCGAGGATGTTGAGGGAGATCGGTCCTCGTCCGCCCCCGGCCTGCACAGCCTGGAGGCTGAGAGCGTAGTGGTGCTCTGCCTTGCGGGAATCCTTGCCGCCACTGAGATAGCCGACGATGGCCTGGGCGAGGATATGGTAGATCCCGGAGCGTTTGCCGTAGGTTGGCAGCTGGTCATGCGCCAGCTCGTAGCCGCTCTGGACGAGTGTGAGAGTTGCAGGGTTTGAGCGATGGAGAAGGTCGATTCGGGGATCCTTGCGTTCGAGCAGGATGCTGGTGAGCTCGTTCCATTCAGGTTGCCCGGTCGGACTGTAGCCGCTGAAGGCCTGGCGCGGGGTCTCGGGCTCTCCGTGGGAGCAGTCGAAGCTCCTGCACCAGTAGCAATACACCTTGCCGGTGGGAAAGACGGCCGAGCGGTCGGCGATCTCTTCTGCCTTTCTTCGCAGCTGGGCTTCCAGGAAGCTGGCCGGCGCGGCATTTTGTGGAAGGGAGGGGTTGTCGAGATGGAGCTTGAGGGTCAGGGGTGTACTTTCAGGCGTTTTTCCATCGACCCCGGTCGCTTCTCTCCTGAGGGAGATGAACTCATAGAAGATTTCGGCAAACTCCCGCTCAATTTCAAGGAGTCGTTTGCGGGTCTCATCCTTCCCGGCCGGGCGTGGCTCGCCGGCGGAGGATGCAGAAGAATCTTTCCGGGGCATTTTTCTGTCTCCTGTTGGATACAGCTCCGGGAGCTCCCGGACATCTCCACTTTACTGCCCGCCGGGTGGCATGTAAACGTACAGGTTTGCGGCTGTTGGTGTGCCCCGACTCCTTAGGCCTTGCACGGGCAGCCACATCCCCTTAGACTCCCAACCCATGAAGCGCCAGGCTGTCTTTCTGAGCTTGTTTTTCCTTGTCTCCTCGAGCTGGGCCCCTGTTGCCTCTGCAGGAGGCAAGACCCTCGAGGAGCTGGTTCGTGACCAGATCAGGAAATCCGGGGCCAAGTCCTCCCTGGTCGGTGTCGCTGTCACCAGCCACAAGGGTACTCCGCTGGTGTTGCTGAACGCGGACAAGCCGCTCAAGCCGGCCTCCAACATGAAGATCCTCACCACGGTGGCCGGGCTCGAGCTCCTGGGAGCCGGGCACGAGTATTCGACCCGGCTGATAGCGTCCGGGGGGATCGTTGACGGCAAGATCTCCGGTGACCTGGTCGTGCGTGGGACCGGCGACCCCAATATCTCCGGGCGGTTCCACAAAGATGATCCCCTGGCAATCTTTACCGCCTGGGCGGGGAAATTGAAGGGGCTTGGCTTGCGGGAGATCAGCGGCAACCTGATCGCCGACGATTCCTTTTTTGACAATGTCAGGTTTCTCGATGGGTGGAACCCGAAGGACCGGGGTAAATGGTTCAGTGCACAGATCAGTCCGCTGAGCCTGAATGACAATTGTGTTCAGATCAGCATCGTCCCCGGGGCTCTTGGCAAGCCGGCCCGGGTCTCCGTTTTTCCGGCCAACTCCTTTGTCAGCGTTTCGGGCGCCCCGAAGACTGTCTCGGGCAGGAAGGTGGTGGTGCAGGTCAACAACTCTGTCGAGGGCAACAAGGTGGTTGTCAAGGGGACCATCGGAGCATCCGCCGGCACCTGGCGCGGTCATCTTCCTGTAGATGATCCGGCTCTTTTCTTTGCTCATACTTTTGCCGCGGTCCTGAAAAAGCAGGGCATCCAGCTTGGCGGGGATGTTGTCCGTGTTGGCGGGAAGGAAGTGCCGGGCGGGGCAAGTGCACCGAAGAAGTCCGGGCCTGTCAGTGAGAACGTTCTTCTCGAGCACCGCTCCCGGCTTGACCGCGACATTCCCGTTATCAACAAGGAGAGCATGAACCTTCATGCAGAGCTTCTTCTCAAGACCATCGGGAACAGGATCGCCGGAGAGGGCAGCGTTGCCGGTGGCGGGAAGGCGATTGGAAAGCTGCTCGATGGAATGGGGGCCAGGAAGACCGGCCTGGTGGTCTCCGATGGCTCAGGGCTTTCGCACAACAACCGGGTGACTGCCCGCCAGCTTGTTTCGGTTCTGCATGCGGCACGTTCGAAAAAGTATTACGAGTTATTCAGGAGCTCGCTTCCGGTTTCAGGTGTCGATGGAACCCTGAAGAAGCGCTTTTCCTCCAAGCGCTCCCTGGTTGGCAAGGTCTTTGCCAAAACAGGTTACATCAGCGGAGTTTCAACCCTTTCGGGTTACGTGAAGAAGAACAAGCAGGTCTGGAGTTTTTCTATCCTCTGCAATTCCTTTCCCTCAAGGAGCCTTTCACAGGCCAGGAAACTGCAGGAAGACATCATCGGCATTCTCTATGCCTCGATGCGCTAGGCCTTGCTCTGTCCTGTGCAGATGCGGCAAGCGGGGATCTCCTGCTGCCCGAAAAAGGCCTCTAATGGGCTGATTAGGCTATTTTTGTTTGGGCGGTGCTGATTGCAGTGTTAAAATCATTTTACAATTCAGGCTTTCCTGTCAAAGCTGGCTTATCTTCTGGCAGGACAACAGATTACCCTGTCAGCCAGGAAGAATTTCCCCCATCAGGCAGGGCCTATTACTGATTACATTTGACCCTCAATTTATTGCGCTATGAGCGGTAAACAACAGGATAAAAACGCCGGCGGCGTCCGCAGGCGGCCTAAGTTGATTGTTGCTGAAAACGGTCATCAGAAGGTACTTGAGATTGGGCAGAAAATTACGACCCTGGGGCGCTCGCATGAGAATACGGTTGAGATTGACGATATCAGCAGCTCCCGCCAGCACTGCCAGATCGAGCGCAAAGAGGGCGGCTACGAGATTGTTGACCTCAAGAGCCGCAACGGCACGGTGGTCAACGGGGTTCTTGTTCTCCGCAAGGAGCTGAGGCCCGGGGACTGTATCGAGATCGGAAAGACCCAGGTCTTCTTTGAGCACATCTCCCAGGAGTATGCCGACGAGACCATCGACCTGACGACGGATTACTTCCTCGAGCCCCTGGAAGGGCTGGAGGAGGAGGACCAGCTCAGCATGTTGAAGAGTGAGCGGGAGATCTTTCTCAAGCTCATGGAGATCAACCGCAACCTGAACTCCAAGGTTGTCCTGGACGACCTGCTCGCCCTGGTTGTGGACACGGTGGTTGAGGTGACCAGTGCAGAGCGCGGGTTCTTTCTCCTGGTGGAAGATGATGAGCTGGAGGTGAGGGCCGCCCGCAATATGGATGGGGAGGCGGTCAAGGATGCGGAGCTTAAGTTCTGCAAGGGGATCGCCAGGGACGCGACCTCCTCCAGGAAACCGATCAGCTCCGATGACGCGATGAATGACAGGCGACTGCGTGATATGGATGCGGTCAAGGAGCTCAACCTCAAGTCGGTTCTCTGTGTCCCGGTCTCCAATGGGGATGTTGTCCTGGGCGCTATCTACCTTGATAACCGCTTCGATGAGAACGCCTTTACCGGCAACCACCTCAGGTGGCTGGAGATGGTGGCGCACCAGGCCTCTGTGGCGATCCGCAACGCCCACCTCTTCACCGAAAACCGCCGGCGTTCAGAGGACCTCGAGCAGGCGCAGCGAAGGCTCGAGCGAGCCAATGCCCAGCTCGAAGAGAATGTCATGAAGAAGACCCTGCAGCTCGAGGAGGTCATCAAGCTGATCCCCGAGGACCAGCCCGCCGAGTTCAAGTACGACTACAGCAGGATCATTACCCGCAGCCCGAAAATGTTCGAGATCTTCAGGGTGCTCGACAAGGTGACAGACTCAGCGGTTCCTGTTCTCATACTCGGGGAGAGTGGCACCGGCAAGGAGCTGATTGCTGCCGCGATTCACGGTAACGGCCCGCGTGGTGAGAAGGAATTCGTCAGCGAGAATTGCGCAGCGATCCCGATGAACCTCATGGAGAGCGAGTTCTTCGGCCATGTAAAAGGAGCCTTCACCGGGGCGACCAGCGACAAGAAGGGCCTCTTTGAGGTTGCCGACGACGGCACCCTGTTTCTTGACGAGATTGCCGACATGCCGGCGGATATGCAGACCAAGCTGCTGAGGGTTCTGCAGGAAGGAGAGATCCGGATGGTCGGCGGCAAAGAGGTCGTTCATGTTGATGTGCGGGTTATCTCCGCCACCAACAAGAACATCTTCGACATGGTTCGCAAACAGGAGTTTCGCGAGGACCTGCTCTACAGGATCAACGTGATCACCATCAACCTGCCGCCCCTGCGTGACCGCCGTGAAGATATCCCCCTGCTGGTCGATTTCTTCCTGGAGAGAATCGCGAAGCGCACCGATGGTGAAAAGAAGACGATCGACCGGGAAACCTTCCAGCTCATGTACCAGTACGACTGGCCGGGTAATATCCGCGAACTGGAAAACGAGATTGAGAGGCTCTCGGCTCTCGGTGACGATGTTATCGATTCTCACCTCCTGAGTCCGAACATCCAGGCCAACGGCAGCAAGGGCGGCGTTTCCCTCAACGGTAAGCCGCTCAAGGACATCGTGGCCCGGACGGTGGAGGATGTTGAGAGCCAGGTTATTCATTCAGCCCTGGTCGACACCAACTGGAAGAAGAGCCGGACAGCAGAGGTGCTCGGCATCTCGCGGCCGACACTGGATGCAAAAATATTGAAGTACGCATTGAAGCGGGAGACCGATCCGGGAAGTAACGGCCAGTAAGACAGAAGGATCTTCCGCAAAAACAGGAACAGCCAATGGCAATTAAGTTATTCATTCAGAAGGAAGGGGAGGAGGCCAGGGAACTGGACTTCGAGGGCCCTGTTGTTTCTATCGGGCGTGGAGAGGACAACGACCTGGTTGTCGACGATGCGCGCTCATCGAGGAAACACTGCAGTGTCTCTGAAACTCCCCAGGGCGCTGTGCTTGAAGATCTTGGCAGCTCAAACGGAACGCGTTACAAGGGCGAGCCGGTTACCAAGAGCCTGCTGGATCAGGGTGACAAGTTCCTGATCGGGGCCACCACCTTCTTCTTTGGGAAGCTTCCGGAGAAGGCGGCCCCCAGCTCTTCAGCACCCCCCGTTGCGGCCGGAGCCGATTCAGCTGCCGATCTCCTCGATGAGATCGAACAGGCTGAGGCGGCTGCTGCGGATCCCGGGATGGAGCCCGGCGAGGAGCTCATTCTCGAGGAGCCCGGCGAGGAGCTCATTCTCGAGGAACCCGGTGAGGAGCCCGGTGAGGATCTCATTCTCGAGGAGCCGGAGCCAGAGCCGGCAGGTCAACCAGGGGCCGCCGCTGCTGCTCCTGAGGTTTCACCGGCGAAGGTGCAGGAGGAGAGCGCTGCGCCTGCTGTAAAGGGTGCCCTGGTGAGCCTGAGCCAGGTGGTGGGCGAGCTGGAGAACCCGGAGGTGAATGTAGAGAGCCTTCCTTTCTCCATTGGCCGAAGTTCAAGTTGCGACCTGACGCTCAATGACCAGCGTGCCTCCGGGCGCCATGCGGAGCTGGTCAGCAAGGATGGCCTCCTGGCGATTCTCGACCTTGACAGCAAGAACGGCGTCCTGGTCGACGACCACAAGGTGAAGCAGGCCGGGGTTCTCGGCGATGGGAGCAGTATCTCGGTAGGCTCGCACATGTTCAATGTGAAGATCCTTGATGCCTCCTTGCGGGATAAATCCACCGAAAAGGCCCGCAGCCAGCAGGCCCGGCGTGAAGAGCTGATTCCCAGGGGGGAGCCGGCCGGGGCCATGAAGCTCAGTGTTGATATTGACTCGGTGACCCAGGGCGATTCGATCGGCCAGCTTGTATCGGTTGCTGCGCTCGTGGCGGTTGTTGTTTTCGTGGCATTCTTCTGTGTGCAGATCGCCAATGACCTCCTTACGCCGGAGGAAATCGACAAGAATCGTAAATCCAATAAGGTGAGCAACTGGTCGTTTGAAAAAACCGCGCCGGAGGATGGGGCCCAGTCAGTGGTGTTCAATTGGACCGGGCGGGACAATGTCCAGATCAAGCGGGTCAGCGGAAAAGGTACCATCGGAGGTTTCCACTCCCTGGGCCTCTCTGCCCGTGGAACTTCCCCGACAGGTATCTATTCGGCCGTTAACGATGAAAAGATTTCAGTAAGCCCGGGAGACCAGTACCTGGTCGAAGGCTATGTGACCAGGGAGGGAGGGTTCCTTGCCGGCTTGATGGTTGAGTGGCTTGATGATGGCGGCAAGCTGCTGGGGCGGAGTTTTTCTGTTCCCCAGAACAGCGCCGGCAATACCAGCGCCGCAACCCAGGTGGTCACCGCGCCGGGTGAAGATGTGAGCGTTGCAAGGGTTTCCTGTTTCATCATGGGGCAGGGAAGTGCCTGGTTTGACCAGGTCTTCTTTGCTTCAGTGAATCCAGAGGCGAGTCCTGCGGAGGGGGAAGATTCCGAAGGTGAGAAGGTCGCCTCGGGGAATTCCGGCAGCGTAAAAACATGGGAGTGGTTGGAGCCTGAACCCGGGCAGATCCGGATGCAGAGACAGGCTCCCGGCGTCTTCAGCCCCTGGCGGGGCAACCGGTCGATCATGCCTTCTTTCTGGGCCGGGATCGATGCAGGGCGCGACCGGAATCTCATTGGGCCCGGCCTGACCTATTCAGCCCCTCCCCGCGAAGCCGATGATGGCAGCCTGGAGATCGCTACCCGCGTCATCGACCTCAGCGAGGAAAAATGGATTGCTGTGCAGAATGTTGTCAACTCTGACGCATCGAGCATATCGCTGAACTGGCAGCTTGAGCTCCAGGGGGAAAAGACTGACCAGGAAAGAGCCCTCGTGCTCTATTTCGACTTTGACTCCCGTCATCTCGATCGAAAAATGGTGGCGCATGGCCCCCGTGCAGCAGCTGAGTTCTCCCTGGGTGATGCCAGTGGAGGGCCTTTTGACGAGCTGGTTATGGGAGATGACCAGTATCGCACCTCCATGGAGTTTACCCGGACTGTCAATGTCTCTACCCTCAAGCACCCGGTGTTTTCCGACCGCTGGCTCCTTGTTATTGTGCCCGCAGATAAGGCCAGTGAGCTGGGGGTAAGCTTCAGCCATGGCTCCAGGCGTGAGGCGCAGGCAGCGAAGATGAAGCTTGCTGAGGCCGAGAGGCTTTTCGGAGCAGGCGATGCCAGCGAGGCGATCTCCCTGCTGGAGAAGCTGCCGGAGCTTTATCCTCTGCAGGAAGCAGAGATCAGCCGTTCAAAAAGCAGGATTGCGCAATGGAGGGCCGATGCCGCCAAGGTTGTTAATGACCTGGATGTAGGGCTTGGCGCTTACAGAAGAAATCCCTCTGAGGTGATCTACCGCTCACTTCGTTCGCGGGGAAGTCTCCTCTCCGAACGCTATGCCGGGACCTCTGCGGGGGATTCGGTAGGCAGCAAAATTGCTACCCTCGATTCGATTCGAGCAACGGCTGCCAGCGGGCGGGCTGTGAAAGAGCAGGAGGAACTGCTGGCTGCAGCCGGCCGGTTCAAGGATGATGAGCAGTATGGCGTCGCCAGTCTGTACATCCAGATGGTGCTGGCATTGGCCGAGAAGGGTAGCCAGGTCCACCAGGATGCTATCAACCTTGGCAAGCTGATTAATACACGCACCAAGGCCGAGAATGAAGTCAAGCTGGGACAATGAGCTCGAGGCAATAAACTGAAATGGCAATTACAAGATCAGTTACAGGAGTAGACCTCGGCAGGGATGCCATCAAGGCAGTCCAGGTCGAGCTGTCCGGCGCTGAGGCGAGTATTCTCAACAGCGTCTCCATACCCCGTGTACGCCTGGAGGGCCAGGATCCCCAGAGTGTTGCTGCGGCTCTTGGCGAGGCCATGGAGCAGGCAGGGATTCCCACCAATGGAGTTACCCTGGGGCTTGGGGGCGAAGACTCCATCCTGCGCTACAACCATGTTCCTCCCCAGGCATCGGCTAAGCTGCCCTTGATCATGAAGTACGAGGTTGAGTCTGTCAGCGAACGTATGGGTGAGGCTGTTGCGAGCGACTTCAAGCAGCTGCCGGCTATTCGTGATGATGGAGAGCGAACGGTCCTGCTCGGCCTGGCCCGCGAGGAGGGGCTCTCAGAGACTCTCGAGGCTCTCGAGTCAGAGGGGATTATCGTTTCCAATGCGGTGCCCTCGTCCCTGGCGGTTTACGGCGCCTGGGAGATGGTCGCCACCAAGGCGGATCTCGACTCTCCCGATGATGACCTTGTGCTCATTGTCGATCTCGGCAGAACTATCCTCGATGTCGCCCTGGTGCTGAACAACCGGCTCATTTTCGCCAGGAGCACCTCCTTCGGTGGAGACCAGTTCACCGAGGCGCTCGCCCAGGAGCTGGATGCGACGATGGAGCAGGCTGAGACCGTCAAGGTTCAGCGCGGAGGGGTTGAGGATTCACTCGCCGGTGTTGATGACCGGACGGTCAGGCCGCTGAGAACCGCCGCAGGACAGCTGCTGGGAATGCTGGAGTCTTCTGTGCGGGTGGGCGGCAGCCAGGCGGGCATCCGGCTGCCGGATGTGACGCGGCTCTGGTTCGCCGGCGGCGGCATGCGCCTGAAGGGCCTGCCCCGTTACCTGGCTACCGGTCTCGGCAAGGTCCAGGAAGAGGTTTTTGATCCGGCCGGGCCCTCCGATGAAGAAGGCTCAGGTGGCAGCTTTACAACAGCGCTCGGCCTGAGCGCCGTCGGCCTTCAGTCAGGCCGCTCGGGCGACCGCGATGTCATCCTGAACATCCTTCCCCAGAAATACAGTGACCGCCAGACCTTCCGTGACCGTACCCGCTTCCTCCTGGTGGCGGCGACCCTGCTCTTCCTGCTGCTCTGCGCTAATTTTGCAGAGGGCTGGTTGCAGGGCTCGAAGGTCAGCAGCCTGCACTCCGATCTGAAAGCACAGGAGAGCACGCTCCAGAAGCAGGGGGTGGAGAAGAAGAAGTGGCGCGAAAAGAGCAGCCGGGTGCGCAGTCGCATCAACAGGCTCTTGCGGGATGGGGGGTCAACAGCCTTCCAGGCCTTTGTTCTCGACTACCTCGCCACCAACCTGCCTGCTGAAATCCAGCTCGAGGTGGTGGACTTTGAGGATGAAGAGGAGCAGTCCGCCGACAGCCTCGGCGCTGAAAAAGATTATGTGCTGGTCATCAAGGGGCGGGCCAACAACGAAAAAGGCAAGGGGGCCGAGATGGCTCTCAAGCTGCGAGATGATCTCCTGAAGCGCAAGGAACACATCGGCAAGGTGGATACCATCAATGTGAGGTCGGGCCAGGGCGCCTGGTATTCCTTCCAGTTCAGGATCAAACCGAAATACCAGGTGCTGAGTTCCGGTACCGCCGGCGAATAATACGAGAGAGAAAATGTTCAAAGGATTCTGGTTAGACAATAAACAATTCCTCCTGATGCTCGGGCTTGGGCTTGGAGTGTTCCTCCTGGTCAACTGGCTCTTGATCGGCAAGATGCTCACAACAGCCGGGCTTACAGATGCCAAGTGCGATACGCTTCGCACCAGGGTGCAGGGCCTCCATGCGGACCTGGCCATGGACAGTCATTTCGTAGCCAAGGAGAAATTTGACGCCTACCAGGACCACGAGAAAAAACTGGCTACGGCGCTTTGCCTGCCGGCCACATTGGCGGTTGAGGGCAAGAGCGGGGAGCTCTCCATCAAGTTTGACCAGGCCATCCAGAAAACCTGGGCAGCCCTACGGCAGGAGGCCAACAAGGCAGGGATCATCCTGCCTGCTGCACTCACCAGGGATGAAGATTTCGGGGTTGACCAGGATGATGGTGCAGCCCGCTACCAGGAGCACTACTCCTATCTCTCGATGGTTGAAAGAAGCCTTGGTCTCCTGATCAAAGCGGGGGTCAATGAAATCGGCACTCCGATTGAGATTGAGCCGCCGGAGAGACTCGATGTGAATGACAATGAATCGACCGTTTGCGTCTACCAGAGAGTCTCGATCCCGGTGACGCTGTCCTTTGCCAGCCTGCAGAATGTTCTCGATAAGGCGCAGGAACCGGCAGAGCCTCACCTGCAGGTGATGCTTAAAAATCTTGATGCCAAGGGCTCCGCCAATGAAGAAGAGCGGGTGCTCCAGGGGGTGATTGATTTTGTCGGGTTCCGCCTTGCTGAAAAGCAGCAGGACGACCGTCCGGCCGGCGGGGGAAGGCCCTCTGGCCGCAGGAGGAGGATCCGATGAATCTCAACAAGGAAAAACTTACCTGCTGCCTGGTCCTGCTCTATTTCGTCTACGGGATCTACACCGTGGGGACTCGCTTTACCCGCCAGGGTAAGGCTGCGCCCCTGCCAAATATTACTATTCGCCGTGCCGAGTCCAATGTCTTTGCCCCCGAGCAGAAGCCCTATCTTTCAGCGGTTGAGGGCGGGCGTAATCCCTTCAGCTTTTCAGAGGGCTGGAAAGATCTCGACGCGGCCTCCCTGTCACCGCCGGCTATCCCGGCTAATGGGAGGATTCTTCCCGGCCTCAGTGGCGGGGTTCCTCTTGAAGATGGGGGTGTGAATTTTTCTGAGGACAGGCCGAAACAGGTCGATGCTCCTGCAAAGGGGGCGAGCGGAACCGCTCCTGGTGTGGCACCCGGTGCCACCTCCGGACCAGGAGATGCTCCTGACCGCGGATTGTTGCCGGCCCCGGGAGCAGAACAATGAGAATGATCCAGACACTGCTGACTACAGCTCTCTTTTTCAGCGCTTCGCTGCTGCTGGCGCAGGCGCCCGGCCCTCCATCTGACTCGGTCAGCATCAGGGCCTTTGACAGGATCGTAACGCCATCGGGAGAGGTGAAGGAGTGCCTGATCGCTGACCCGAATCCGACCCTTGGGCGTGACCTGAATGTAAAAATACGTACCGTCACCACCGTACTCAAGGCTGCGGAGATCAAGGAGATCATTCCGCGCCGCTCTGCGGAGGAGGCCTACGCGAACTGGGTCAAGTGGTTGCGCCGGGAAAGCCGCTCGGCAACAGGGAGCCTGAAGCAGGGGCCGATGCGGGCTGCTGCCGAGCTGGCGCTGGCGCAGTGGTGCAGGACTCCTCACGTCAAGCTGAACGGGAAGCGGCCCATGGAGGCTATGGCGCACAACCACCTGGTGATGGCAGCGCGGGCAGACGCAGGCAATGCCCTGGTCTACCCCTACCTCCTTGCGAGTTTCATCCGTCAGAACAAGCTGGGGCAGGCAAACCTCACGGCTCTGAACGAAGAGGTCGAGCTCTACCTCCGGGCCCAGGCAGCCGGCTATTCAAGCCCCGACATGGACTACCGGATCGCGATCATCATGTCCCGGAGCCTCAGGGTGCCCGGTGGAGCGGTGAAGTATTTTCAGCGGGTTCTCGCTGCCGGAGAGGAAAGCTCTGCGGCCAACAAGGCCCAGCGGCGCAAAGCGCGTGAGGTGCTCTCCTCTGTCTACATGGACCGGGGCGAGGTCGAAAAAGCCCTCGGGCTCTACGATGAACTCATCCAGCCGCAGCTGACGCCCGACCTGAACTTCGAGGGCTTCTACAACAGTGCGGTTATCTATACGCGGATCGGGGGGGCGAAGAATACCGCCCTGGCCCGTGACAGGTTCGCCAAGGCCAGTGAGCTCCAGCCCGGCTTCGCCGAGATTGAGCTGCGCCTTGCAGCTCTCGATTATGCTGCCGGCCAGTACAAGGAGGCCGGCAAACGGCTCAAGGCCTACCTCGCCAGGGTTCCCGGCGACCTGCAGGCGACCATCGATTCCGCGATGGTGGATATCACCCAGGGGCTCTTCTGGAAGGCCGGGCAGGCGCTGCAGAAGGCACTCGATGAGACCGGCGAACCCCTTGTCGGCATGCGGGCGCGGCTCGGGCTCGGCTCCATCGAGGAGCTGCGCGGCAACCTGCCGCAGGCGGAGGCCCACTACCGCTCGGCGGTGAGCCTGGCCGAATCCAACCCCCTGGCCAGCCTGATGCTGGCCAATATCCTGGTCGGACAGGGAAGAACCGATGAGGCGGGGGAGCTGGTGGCGGCGGTTCGATCCGATTATGTCGACAGCCAGGCCCTCTTCGGGGTCTGCTCGAGATTGCAGGCCCTGATGGAAAACAGCTCAGGGGATGCTGCCCAGTCCAGTGTTCACCTCGAATTTGCCGTTGATGTCAGCCCCGAAGACCCGGCCGTGCTCGAGGCTGCCGGCCTGGCTTTCCTGCGCCAGGGCAAGCTGGAGCAGGGGCTGGGCTATCTCAGTCGTGCCAACACCCTGCAGGTGGGGCGGCCGGCGACGCTCAACGGGCTCGGCTATTACAACTATATCCAGGGCCATCATCGCGAAGCCGCAGCCTTTTTTGACCAGGCTCTCGCCGCCCTGAAGAAGAACACCTCTTCGAAAAAAGAGGCGCCCTCGGCAGAGGCCAGGAGTGCGAAGGTCTATGCCACCAACGCCCGGAACCTGATCCGCGACATGGAGAGGCTCCAGGTCTGGGTTGATGAGTTCGAGAGCTCGGTTGAGGGCTCCATCGATGGGTGGAGCGAGGTTGAGCTCTACGGTATCGATGTCGGCCTGGTAGATTCCAACATTGTCTTCAAGGGCCAGCAGACCGGTGCCGACGACAAGGCCGATGGAGAGAGCGGGATCCGGCTCATGCGGGTCTACCGCAGTCGTGATCTCGAGCGCGTAGCTGTCCGCGTCAGGATTGATTCAGGCCGCGTGGCTCCCTTCCTGCGGCTGAGTGGTCCCGATGGAGAGCGCAGCGCACTGGCGGCCTTGAGCATCTTCAGGGATTTTGAGGGCCGGGTGCGTGTGAGGATCCGTACCGCAAAGGGCGACTGGGTTGAGCCGGTCGAGCCCACCGAGGAAGAGGCGGCCACCATCAAGGGGGCCAGCTACACCGCCAATGTCACCTGGGAAGACGACAGGAAATTTCATACCCTCGAGATCCGCAAGGCCAGGAGCGAGAAGGGCAGCCTCCGCAGCAACATGTTCGACCTCTACTTCGATGGCGAAAAGGTCGCCCAGGGAGTCCAGGTGCCCGGGCTCTCCACGAAATACCAGCTCTCGGTGATGGCCCGGACTGATGCGATCGGTAACGATTACTCGGTTACCGTTGACAACTTCAAGGTCTTCCGTGCAAAGGGAAAAAGGAAATGATCGTTGAGAAAAGAAGCGTATCGACGGCAGCCGGCTTCACCCTCGTCGAGCTGCTCGTGGTCATCTCGATTATCGCGATTCTTGCCGGGCTCTCCATGTCAGGTGTCATGATGGGCCGGGATTCAGCTGAAGAGGGGGCGGTGAAGTCGAACATCACGGGCCTCGTGACGCGGCTTGAGCAATACGCTGTAGAGACCGGCGACTATCCGCCCAGCTCGCTCTCCTTTTTCCGCATCCCGAGCAACGGGCTCAACGATGGCATCGAGAGTGTCCTGGCCTGCCTGGAAACCCGCAAGTACAACGGCCCCTTTATCGGTGACCTCGATGAGAAGCAGCGGGGGAATGTCGATGCCGATACGATTTCGAAGCTGCAGGCTGAGCACCTCAGGAAGCGGCTGGACTGGAAGCGCACCGACAACCAGCTCTGGGAATATTGCGACCTCTGGGGCAATCCCCTCATCTACATTCACTCGCGCGATTACGGTGAGCCGGTCAGTATCCAGACCATCGATGGTGAGACGATCTCCGTCAGCGCAAAGAGAGACCCCGATACAGGAGGGTTTTACAGGCCCACCGAATTTCAGCTCTGGTCGCTCGGGGTGGATGGGAAAAACGGCGAATACGACGAAGGTGACGACATCTGTCACTGGAAGTGATGAAAAACTCGGCAGGGACAGCCCTGGGAACGGTCGGTATGCGAAAGCCAGGATATTTTCAGGTTGGCGGTAAGGGGCCGGACCGCAATGCGGGGTTCACCCTGATCGAGCTCCTGGTCGTGATCGGGATTGTCTCGCTCCTGGCCGGCCTGAGCGCCAGCGCCTTTTTCGAGGCGCAGCGCAACTACGGCCTGGCGGCCGCAGCCGGGGAGATCCAGTCCATCTTCAGACGGGCTCGAAACCAGTCGATCAACAACGGCACCGGCTCCTTCGTCGTGGTTGAGCCGATCGAGCGCGAGGTCTGGGCGCAGAGCTTTGAAACCATGGGAGAGTGGAGCTTCGAGGACCTGGACTCTCCGGATGAAGGACCGGCGAGAAGCCCCCTGCAGATCTACGGAGCAGAAGGGATCGAGGGGCGCCTGGGAACAGGTATCAGCTTCCTCGATGGCGGCGGCTACATTGATTGCGGCCACCGGGCCGCATTTGACCTCAAGGAGGGGGTTGTTCTCGAGGCCTGGATTCGCCATTTCAAAAAGCCGCCGGTGCCCGAGGCTCCCACCAAATCCGGAAAGCGGGGCAGGAAATCGGGATCCAGTAAAGAGCTCTCGCCGGCAAGGACCATCATTTCCAAGGAGGGCTGCTGGTTCCTCGGGATGACACCCGAGGGAGCGCTCGAGGGGTCCATCGGAAGGGCCTCCGGCGGCTCCTACATGGTGATCACCGAGGATGACGTGGTGGCGCCGGGGCGCTGGGTATTTGTTTCGCTGCGCTTCGATGGCAGCAAGCTGACCCTCTCATCCGACGGGGTGGAGCGCCGGACCTACCTGCTGGGGCGAGGGGCGCCTGAGCTGCCCACGGAAATTCCCCGCAACACCAACCCGGTAATGATCTCCTCGCAGCACCTGCCCTTTCCCGGCGATATTGACGAGGTTCGCCTGCGTGGCCGAAGTGAAAAGGCCGTCTACAGCTATCCTCCTTTCAATAAGATCATCGGCTGGAAAAAGATCATCCACTTTGACCGTTACGGCCACCTCGATCCGGTGTTTCACGAAAAGGAAGTGCGCCTTGTGCTGATCGAGATCGATGATGAGCGTTACAGCCAGATGGCCAGCGCAGATGGCAAAAAAGCTTCCAGCCTGCAGTTTGACCGTTTTGACCTGACCTTTGCCGAATACCTCGATACCTGGCCCCTGGGTGAGGCTCCAGACTATATCGAGGAGGAGCAAGAGCTTATAATCTTTGACAAATACCGCGATGCTCAAAAGAAGGTCATAGAGATCGATACCCTGGGAATTGTGAACGTCCAATGAGAAAACAGGCCTCCACAACAGGAACGAACGCCCGCAGGGGCATGGCGCTGGTGATGGTGATCGCCGTGCTGGGAGCCCTCGCGATCATCGGAGCTCCCTTCGTGGTCTCGATGATGCTCCACGACCGGGCGAGCCAGAACTTCTCCGGCGCCATCAAGGCGCGCCAGGCAGCCGAGAGCTACCGCAACCGGGCGGTTGCAGGGCTCGAGGCCACCCATTCTACGGTTGAATGGGAGGACGAGTACGTTGAGCTCGAGGAGGAGCGCGAGCTGCAGCGGGTAGGGCGCCGGGCAAACCTTCTCGGCCGGGGGAACTCCCGGTCCAACCAGGGCCGCCGGGCCGGTGCTGCCCGTCCTGCAGCCGGTGGTCGCGGCGGCGCGCGCAACGGGCAGCAGGCGGGGGGGGCGACGGCACCTGCAGGGTTCAGCTCGAAGGGGCCCTCGAAGAAAGATTTCGACACCCTCGATGAGACAACTGTCAACTTTCCCACCGGGATCGACCTGCCGCGCAATGCGCCGCGTGATCCCAACGCCGAGGTCGATGGCCAGTTCAGCTTCAGAACCTCCCGTGGAATTACCGCCTCCGCGGAGATCGTCGATGAGCAGGGCAAGATCAATATCAACACCGCTCCTCCGAACCTCATCGCCAATCTCTTCGGCGTCAGCCGCCTGCGCGAGGAGTTTCGCTCCACCGACAAGGAGCTGAAGCTCGAGGACAGCACGCCCTTCAGGGGCGACTCCCGCAAGGAGACCATCGATGGGGCCGTGGTGGTGGTTCATCCCGAAGGCAATGTCCAGGCCGTCACCTACAAGACCAGGGACCGGGGTGCACACACCCTCGGCGGGATCTTCCCCGGCAGCTTCCTCTCCGGGGGCCTGAACGTTGATTTCCCCGTGGGCAGCTTTGTCTATGATCTCAAGGGCTGGAAGCTCGGTTTTCACCGCTTCTGGTCCGAACGCTACGGCGGCTTCCATCCTGAACACCTGACCAGCTTCCGGGCGGTCGAGTCGATTCGAGAGATCGCCCACTGGCAGATCGCCTCGCTCTTCGTCGGCCGCTTCCGTGGCGAGAGTCTCGATATGGACCTGCTCAAAAAGAGCGGGGTTCGCACCAGGAACCTCGGCAATATCGGTCTCGACCCGGCCATGTTCGCCGACGATGGCTACAAGCTCGATGTGAAGGACACCCTGGAGCTCGAGCGAGCCCGCAAGCAGCTCTCGAGGAAGCAGGGCTTCTCGACCCGCTTCCTGCAGGAAATCGAGAGGCGCCGCGGCCCCTACATGGTGCTTGACCTCGCCGCCCGCCTGCGCGGGGCGACCAAGAACGAGGGCCGCAAGGTTCGCCAGGAGATCGAGGAGATGTTCGAAGGGGAGAAGAAGAGCCGCAAGAGCATCAAGATTGATTCGCGCTACCTGAAGATGGCGCTGGTGCAGCTGGCCGAGGTCTACGCCACAGCGGGGATCGAGACGATTCTCCCCGAGGACCTTGAATACCACCGCGACGCTCTCACCGTCAGCTCCAGGATTGCCGCCCGCTGGAGCGAGGCGCAGTCGATCGGCAGTGACCTCTCAGCAGGCGGCAGCGAGTTCAAGTTCATGGTGCCCAGGGCGCCTGAGTTCAACCCGGGCACAGTGGTCCGCCTGCGCCGTATCGGCGACCTCGACCGGGTCGAGTTCAATGTCATCAGCAAGTCGGGCGGGTCCCAGGATGGCGGGGTCAGCCTGGCCTATCCGCCGCGGGCATCCTACCGGGGCTACAAGGCTGTCATCGAGGCGCTCCAGCGCCACCCGGTGAACGTCAACACCGCCAGCGAGAAGGTGCTGCGGGCCATTTTCACCGGGATCCGCGGCCGTGATAAGGTCCAGGTCGTCACTCCCTACGAGGCCGCCCGCCTCGCGGTCGCCGTGCGCTCCCAGGTGCCGATGCAGGGGCACGAAGATTTCTACGCGGCCCTGCAGTCTGCCTCATCCAGCGGCATCATCGACGATGAGGATGTGAAGCCTCTCTTCGTCAATGCCGTGCAGCCGACCAACTACTTCCTGCGCCAGTCAACCACAGGCCTTTGCTATTCAACCGCCGATGTCTACACCATCGAGGCGCGGGCGCTGCTGCGCAATCCCTCCGGCGGCGAGCTCGCCGGCTCCCGTTTCAGAGAGATCGTCTCTGTCTCCCCGGCCGGTGTGAGGATTGCGGGCATGGTCAGCCAGGCTGACTACGCCGATGGGATCTACCTGCAGGACCCCAAGATGACACCGCGGTTCCCTGAGAACAACCACAGGTTCCGGCTGCGCTTTCCGGGAACCCTCTCCCACCTGGTTGAGTCCCGCCCGGTCATGCTGCACCGGGGAGAGATGATCTTTCCCGGAGCCGATGTTTCCACCCTGCGCCTGCTGACCACCCAGACCCCGAAGAACAGCCTGAAAGATGTGCTCTATGACGAGGTGCTGAGCTTCGAGGACACCTACGAGGGAATGGAGCTCGAGCCCGGCGAATCCTACGAGTTGTCGATCGGGGGAGGGAACGGACAGGGCGGCCAGCAGGGGGGTGTTCCTGCCGCAGGCGGACGCGGAGGCGCTGGTGCGGGAGGAGACCTGACCACCAAGCCGGCCGGTGTCGAGTTCTGGTTCCGGATGAAGAGCTATCCCCGCAGCCGCTCCCGTGATGGTTATTACAAGCTGCTGGAGGGCGGCTCGGATCCCAACCGCAACCGCATGGCGCTGCTTTATGATGACAGCCGTGGGCGCGTCCTTTTCCGGATCTACGACAGCTCGCTGCCCGACCCCCTGATGAAGAGAGACCGGGACAACGGCTCCTTCCTGCAGATCGAGGCCCTGCGCGGGCTCGAACTCGAGACCTGGTACCATGTGAAGCTGGCCTGGGATGGAACCTTCGGTGGTGGAGCGCAGCTCTTCATCGATGGTATTCCCGCCGGCAAGGACAACCTCTCCACCGAGCTGACAGCCAGCATCTCCGGCACCGGCAAGATCGGCAGCATCGGGGTGAAGGATGCCAGCCGCTTCCCCTCCCAGGGCAGTGTCCGGATCGGGTCGGAGATATTCGAATACATCGGCCGCAGCAAGAGCTCGCTGCAGGTGAGACCGCTTCCACCAAGCCACTGGAAGCCGCTGCCGATCAGCGGCCTGAGCAATACCGGCGGAGCCGCAGGCTTCCTGCCGCCGGGGGCGGATGCCGGGCAGGGCGATCCTGCCGCCGGCGGAGCCGGAACCGCACTGCCGGCGAAGACCGCTCCACGGCTCTGGAATGGCCGTGGCTCCATTCCCTCACCGCACCCGGCCGGCTCCCTCGTGAGCCTGCATGGCTACTCGCTTGAGATTCGCCGCAAGGTGGCGCCCGTGGCCAACCAGGGTGTTGCCGGAGCGGGGGCCAATCCCTTTGCCGGCGGAGCTGCTGCCGGCGGAGTCGAGCACCAGGTGGCCGATGGCGACTCCACCGAGATGGTCTGGGGCACCGGCGGCATGTCCACCGCGGAGCCGCTGAACGCCTGGAACTTCCCCACCATCGTTCGCTCGGGAGTCTACCACTACTTTGACCGCTATGCCGGTGAGCCGCCGCCGGAGGACCCGAACCAGCCGGGTCGGAACAATCTCCCCGGAGGTGTCGGTGGGGCGAACCCGCCGACCGGGCAGGATGGAGAGGAAGATCCCCAGGGCGAGGGTATTCCCACCAACGGCGACATCATCGTGCCTCTCTTCAAGCTTCCCGAGGCCACCGATGAGCAGCAGCTGCCCGGGGGAATTGATCTCCCCGGCGGGATCCCCGGCGTGCCTGGCGGCCAGGACCCCGAGGAGCAGAGGCCCGAATACACCGGCATGCTGATGGGCTTCAACCGCTCGAGCTCCGACTACTTCCAGTCCAAGGGGATCTGCCATTTCGCCGGCAAGAACTACCAGTACCAGCGCATCCCGCTGCCGCCTGAATACCTCGCCGCTCTCAACAAGGATCCCAAGGTCGAGCAGCCCCCGGCAATGGGGCTCAAGATCATGGGGCCCTATCCAGCCGCGGCAGCAGGGGCTGCGGTCGAGGGACTGACCGGAGCAGCCGGTGAAGCCGGCGGGCCTGTCCGCAACGATGGCCGTGAGCAGCGTCCGGTCGTCCAGCTCTCTGTTCTCGCCAACGGTGTCCCCATGACCCGCTACCCCTCGACCGGGGTGCTGGAGATTCGCGGAATGCCGAGTCCCTGGGAGATCCAGTCTGGCCGCCCCAACATGCTGGGCCGCCCCCTGATGGATGCCCATCCTGACGACACCGTCGAGTGGGTGCGCTATCGCGAGGTCTTCCAGAACATGTTTGTCGGCCGTCTTGGCTCCAACTCCAACTTCCGCGGCTACCCGGTTCGCGAGCAGCACAACTACCTCAAGAAGCAGATGGATATCCCCGCCGGCCAGCCGATCCGCCTGGTGATGGAGCTCGGGCAGGGCGGTGCGGGCTGGGGCGACTTTGTCACCATCACCACCAGCGATCCCGACATCTACGAGACCATGATGCGGAGGGTCTACAAGGCCTTCGAGCACGAGGATGGGCGCTTCTTCCTGTCGCTGGTCGATGTTGACCAGAACGGCCGCGAGATGCCCGTCTCCCGCGGACTCTACCGCAACAACTACTTCCGCGGCATGAACCCGCGCCTGGTGAAGTTCCCCTCCTGGGGCCTTCCCGAGATTTCCACCGGCAGCTTCACCCTCTTCGGCGATGCCAAGGCGATCGATCTGCGCGCCGGTGCCCAGCGCAACCAGGCCTCCCGCAACCAGCAGGGTAATTCGCAGGGCCAGGGGATCGGCGGCGATGAATCAAACGGAATCACCATCGACGAGGTGCGGCGTTTTGAGAACCGCCGGGTCGCCTACGACCCGACCTACGGCCCTCGCGTCAAGTATGTCCTCGTGCCCCTGAAGGGTGGGCGGGTCGAGGTCGGAAGCGGCGGTGCGCAGACGGTGATCGGTGGAGCCATTGGCAAGAACCAGTCCATCACGCGCTCCAATCCCCTCGAGGTCCTGGTTGTCTCGGTGAGCATCGAGCGCGGGCAGCCGAGCATCTTTGCCCAGGGCATGGAGGAGGGAGTGATCCGTATCGGCCGT
>CAZTRG010000022.1:0-34745 GCA_964615885.1 uncultured Planctomycetia bacterium
TCGTCAAGATCAACATCCGCAAATCGGGAGCCTACGTCATCATGAACAAACCGGTGACCGAGGAGATGGTCGAAAAAACGATGAAGGAACATGTAGAAAAAAAGCCCGAGGTGAAGGTGTTGATTCGAGCCGACAAGGAGACCAAGCACCTCTACGTCGCCAATATCCTGTCGATCTGCAAATTCGTAGGTGTCAAGGAAACCCACATCATGGTCAAAACCCTGAATTGACGCGGACAGAGCTGCCAAGATGAGTAAAAAGACCAATCCATCCCCAGTCCCTGACGAAAAAACCAGGACGATCCTCGGCCTGGACCGCAAGCGCAGGTTCAAGGCCTACGCCTGGCTGTCGGGAATCATCGTGTTGACCGGGGGAATCCTGGCGGTGGCCTACCTGCAACCGCATCGCTGGTATACCTACACCGATGTCGTCTCCTTCGAGCAGGTGGCCAGGGATGTCAAGGTGGGCTTCGTGCTCTGGAAAGACGCGGAGCCGGTGAGCGCCGGACTGCTGCCGGAAGACATTGTCTCTGAGCCGTCGATCTCCTCTGATGGCACCCGGATGATTTACGCCAGGGAGGGCAAGGACAAGAGCGATGACCTCTTCCTGAGGCGCTGGGACGGCACAGCCTGGGCCTCGCCGCTGCCGATGCGGGCACTCAACTCCAACTTTGAGGAGACCTCCCCGAGTCTCAGCGGTGACGGTAAATATCTCTACTTCACCAGCAATCGTCCAGGCGGACCGGGTGGATATGACATCTGGGTTGCCAAGTGGGACGGGGTTGAATACGCCTGGCCGCTTCCGCTGACCAACAGGGTCAACACGGTCTACGATGAGCTGGGGCCCGCGGTCTCACCGGATAATTTCCGCATCTTTTTTTCGTCCAACCGGCCCCGGGAGCGGGTTGATGAAACCAGGACCCGGCTGACTCCGAAAAAAATTGAGGCGCTCAAGACGGACCACGATCTCTACCAGGCTAATCTCGCCGCAAAAACGACCCCCTACGACTTAAAGGTAGAGCGCCAGCTGAGCATGCTCTACTCGCTTCGCGAAGGAGCACTCCGTGATGTCGGGGTCATGGGCAAGCTCGGAGGTACCGACGAGACTGAGACCGCGGTGGACAAGGCGCTGGAATTCCTCGCCAGCACCCAGGCCGAGGACGGCCGCTGGGACCTGAGCGAAAACGGGGGAGCTCCCAAGCATGATATGGCGGCCACCGCCTTTGCCCTGCTCGCCTTCTACGGACGTGGTGAAACCCACGACCGGGAATGCAAATACCGCGAGGTGGTCAGCAAGGGCATCAACTGGCTGGTTGACCAGCAGAACAGCTCTGGTGAATTCGGTGATCTGCGCGGCGTCAGTCCGAAGGGGGACATGTACGACCACGGGATTGCCGCGCTGGCGGTGATCGAAGCCTACGGGGTAACCAAGGGCAATTCCGGGGTGGCCAGGGAAACCGAGGAGGCGGCCCCCGAGACGGCCGGGGAGACAGGCGATGCGGCCCCCGAAGAGGCTCCCGAGGCAGCCGATGATGAAAGCAAGCCCGCCAGGGATGGTGATTGGCTCGCAAAGGCAGCCCGCGCGGCCGTTCGATTCACCGAACAGGCCCAGCACGAAGAGGGCGGCTGGCGCTACCAGCCGGGCCAGAAGGGCGACCTCTCAGTTTCCGGCTGGATGATCATGGCCCTGGCCAGTGCCGGGTGGTCAGGCCTGGCGGTCAAAGAGAAAACCCTCGATGGAGCCCGCAGATTTCTCATCGAGCTCTCCAGCGGCAAGGATGGCGGTGCCTTCGGCTACACCACCAAGGTAGGAGCTGGAGGGCATACCCCCGCCATGAACGCGGTGGGCTTCTTCTGCAATCAGCTCCTGGGGCTCTCCTCCAGCAGTGCGCTGGCCTGGGAGTCCTCTTCGCTGGTCGATAAGAAGGGCCTCGACATCAACGATCTCTACTACGCCTACTACGGCACCCTGGCCACCTACCAGCACCAGGGACCCGCCTGGCGCCGCTGGCTCGAATCCATGAAGAAAAAATTCATCATGGCCCAGACTGAAAACGGCTCCTGGGTCGTCCCGGGGAAACACAGCGGCCAGATGGGACCCGTCATCACCACCGCCCTCGTGGCGCTCTGCCTCGAAGCCCACTATCGCTACACTCCTCTCTACGGACTCGGCTTTGAACCGGACCCCTCCGGTCCGAAAAGAGCTGCCGATGGCCTGCTGGCACCAGGAGATGTTCCGTCCACTCCGCTGTTTCGCCATGCACGCCGTATCGAAATTCTCAGCTCAGATGGGGCTGACGATACCGACCCCGTGGTCACCGATCATGGCGACTTCCTCTACTTTGCTTCGTCAAGACCGGCTGGACAGGGCGGCAGTGATATTTACCGCTCCCGCTTCAGAAAGAATCCAAACAAGGACCCGCTGGAGGATCCACTGATCCCTGGTGAGCCGGATAACCTCGGCCCCGAGATCAATTCCGAAAAAGACGAGAGAGCCCCGGCGCTGCGTATGGCGGGCTTTCACCTGATGTTCAACTCAGACCGCACAGACAACCCGGATGCCCTCTATGGCGCCATGAGCAAGCGTGTCGTGCGGCGCTATGACAAATCTAAAATGCCGGATGGAACCTGGATGCAGGACAACATCGAGCTGATCTTCGGGTTCACCGGAGCACTCCTCGCCCTGGTGCTTGGAACCTGGTTCGCCCTCCGCAAGCCGACAGCCGAGGAGCCGCGGTCATGACCGACGACAAAAAACAACCAGCGGCGAAAAAGAGCTCCCCCCCGGAGTCTTCAACCACCCGGAGGTCCTGGCTGCGCTGGATCGTGCCGGCCCTGGGGCTGGTGGTCCTGGTCCTCCTGGGACTGGAAATACGTGAGCGGCTACGCAGTGATGTCTGGGCCTACTTCACCGACGAAGAGGGCCTGAAGGTCGAAGTACAGGAAAAGAAAGAACGCATGGTTCTCTGGCAGGACCCTGAGCAGAGTCTTTTCGAAGAGAAAAAACCCGCCCCTGGAGAGGCCGGCAGCATCGACTCGGTCAACCAGGCATCCAAAAGTGTCGAGGCCTCCTTCTCCCCCGATGGAACGATGATGGTCCTGACCCGCCGTTCGATGGATTTTGAGAAAGATTCCCCTGAGGAAACCGGCGCCGATCTCTACCTCTCAAGGTGGGATGGACGCACCTGGAGCAGGCCGGAGGAGATGAGTGAGCTGAACACCTCCGGCGATGAGGGAGGAGCAGCCTTTTCCCGCGATGGCCAGTATCTCTACTTTACCTCGAATCGCGAAGGCGGAGCAGGCGGCTACGATATTTACGTCGCCCGCAACAAGGGTCAAACCTGGACCGCCATTGAGCGGTTGGGAGATACGGTCAACTCCGCCATGGATGAAAAAGGCCCGGCTCCTTCTGCAGATGGCAGCAAGCTCTATTTCTCGACCAACCGGAACGACGACAGCAAGGAGCTCGACATCTACGTCGCAGGGCGGAACCTGCCGAAGGCTCCAGCCGCTGCTGAAGCAATCGATGCTGTCCTCATCGGCGCGGCCAGCGATGGCTGGAAGTTCACTGCCGCTGCCGGAGTCGAGGGCGAGACCTGGCGCAATCCGGATTATGACGACAGCGAGTGGAAGGCCGGAAAGGCGCCTCTTGGTTACGGAGAACCGGCGATCGCTCAGAAGAACGGGACCACCATCGAGCTGCAGGGACAGGCCGTGCTCTTTCGAAGGAAATTCACCGTCAGCCAGGCTGCCATCGACTCCAACAGTCAATTGACCCTGCAGATCGCTTCCGATGATTACGGCATCGTCTGGCTGAACGGACAGCAGGTCGACCAGGAAAATAAAGACCACGAACCGGTTGAATGGAATCGTACAGTTCCCGTGGCTGCCAACATCCTCCGCAAGGGTGAAAACATCATCGCCGTTCGGGTTGAAAACAAAACGGCCTCCAGCGATCTCTACCTTGACCTCCAGTTGAAGACGGGCTCACCGGCCGCGAAACCCGCACCGGAAGCGGTTGCGAAACCAACCGAACCGGAGCTACCCGCAGTGCCGGTATTTACCCAGGCCGAGGCGATCACCATCCTCAACTCTGATGCCGATGATATCGAAACCGCATTGACGGGACGGGGTGATTACGTATTCCTGGCCTCTGCCCGTGACAGCGAGGAGCAAACCGCTTTCAACCTCTATCTCTCCCGCGTGGTGAGTGGAGAGGCCCAGGTGCCGGAAAAAATCGACCTCTACATCAAGGAAGGCCAGGCAACCGACCCGGCAGTGCGCATGGAGGGCTTTGACCTGCTCTTCAGCTCCAATGCAGACCTGGCACCAGGCATAACGCCGGCACAGCCAGGCGCGGAGCTCATCGAGCCGGTTGAATCCGGGCTTGACTACCGCCTCTACCGTTCAACCACGCGCGAGGTCATCGGCTTCTCCGATGACAAGCGCTGGAACGCGTTTAAGGACTGGCTCAGCGCAAATATCTGGTGGCTCCTGGCGATGATCGCCGCCCTGGTCATCCTGATCTACCTGCTTGAAAAATGGCGTGACCTCACGAGCCTCTACCACAAATGCCTCGCCGCCTCCGCGATCGCCCACCTGCTCCTCCTCCTGCTGATGATGGCCTGGCTCATCAGCCAGTCGATGGCCGGTGGAGACCAGCAGTCGCCCGAGGTTACCATTTCCATGGATGCCCTGGACCAGGAAGAGCTGGCAATGGAATCGGAGCAGGAGCTTGCCGAGGTCGCCCAGTCAACCCAGCTGATCGTTGCCAAGAACGTCCAGGAGTTCAAGGAGGTGGCCTTCAATCCTACCGTGGTCGTCTCCAACCCGGTACCTGTCGCACGCAAGACCTCCGACCAGTCGCTGGTCAGTGATTTCAAGCCCTCCAAGGCCAACGAAGCGGAACCCAGCGACACCGCTCCCCTCACCCAGACGGAGGCACCTGAGCTCAAGGAATTGACCGCAATTGAGCTGCCGGAATTGCTGGTCGAAGAGCTGGAGGTCGGCGCGGCTCCCACCGCCAAGCAGGTGGAGGCGGTCGACCTGACGCAGGATGACTTCAAACGAAACGAGGAGGCGATCCAGCAGGTCAAAACTGACCAGGAACAGATCGATAAGGCCAAGAGCAAGAAGGTCGAGGTGATTTCAGACGCCGACTCGGTGGCCAGGAGCACCTTTGAGGACCCCGAGACAGAGGAAACGATCGATCCGGTCGACGGCCTCGAAGCCGATGATGCCCCCAAGAAAAACGAGGGAACCAGGACGCAGCTGGCGGAGAACCTTCCCGGCAGCGATCCGGTCGATGCACTCACCTCCGGGCTGGAGCTGGAGGTTGGTGCGGTTGACCCGACCAAGGGAGATTTCAAAGGCAGCCAGGGAGCGATCCAGCAGGTCAAGACCGGTAAGGCGAATACCGGGGCAGCCGGCAACCAGAAGGTCAATGTGGAGTCCGGCGCCAAGTCAGTTGCCGCGGCCGGAAAACCGGCACCCACCACCGATACCGGCGGCAGCACGGTCAACCCGGTCGATGGCCTGGTAGCCGACAGCACCATCCCAGAGCTCGAAGGTGCGTCGACGAAGGCAGCTCTTGCCCTCAACCTTCCCGGCACCGATCCACTCGACAGCCTGGTCGCCGATATCAAACTGGAGACACCGAAAAACAGCCTCGACGAAAAAACCCTGAGCAAGTACGTCAAGAAGCTGGCCGGGCGGCCTTCGCTGGAGGTGATCAAGCAGCTCGGTGGTTCGGATGCCACCGAGGGAGCGATCCGCATGGCGCTGGACTGGTTCAGCGACAACCAGGAACCCGATGGCCGCTGGGAGATGGGCAAACACGGCAGCAGGAAAGAATACAATACAGCCGGAGCAGGCCTCGCGATGCTCTGCTACTACGGCTGGGGCATCAAGCGCGGCGCCAACACAAAGCACTCCAAGGCGCTCGCCAAGGCGGTCGACTGGCTGCTTAAACAGCAGGGCCCTGACGGCAACCTCCGCGGCCCGGGTGGCGGAAACCATGGAACCTACGCACACGGCATCGCCGCCATCGCGCTCTGCGAGGCCTACGGGTTGACGAAGGATCCAAAACTCAAGGAACCGGCAACCAAGGCGATTCAGTACATCATCAACTCACAGGATAAAAAGGGCGGCGGCTGGCGCTACCAGCCGGGCCAGGCCGGCGACCTGTCGGCCACAGGCTGGCACTACATGGCCCTGCATTCGGGGAGAATGGCCGGGATCGAGGTTCCCGACGAGGTCTTCGCCAGGGGACGCGAATTTATCAGCTCGGTCTCAGGCGGGACCCACAACGGCATCTACGGCTACACCAACCCTAGCAGCAACCACCCGGCCATGACCGCCACCGGGATGTTCCTGCGCCAGCTGGACCTGACCCCGCCGACCGATCCCCGCCAGCAGGAGAGCGCCGGCTTCCTGAAAACGCGCATGCTCAAGCCCAACAAGGTCGACTTCTACTTTGACTACTATGCCACCCTGTCGCTCTACCAGCACCAGGGGCCGATCTGGACCGAGTGGAACGAGAATCTCAAGAAGATCTACGTCAGCCAGCAGCACAAGGTCGGCGCCAACAGGGGCAGCTGGGATCCCAAGGGCAACCATACCAACGCCGGCGGACGGGTGCTGGCCACCGGCCTCGCGGTCCTCAGCCTCGAGGTCTACTACCGCCTGCTGCCAATGTACGGCTTCGGCCGCAACTAGACAGGCACTTCAGCTCAGCGCCAGGTGTCGCTGTGGTAGCGGGCCTCGATCCCTTCCCCCACGACCACGTAGCCGGCCTCGAGGTAGGTCCTGATCGCCGGGGCATTGTCGCTGTAGACATCGACGAGGGCCGCGGCTTCGTGTTCAGCAGCAATTCGGCGAGCGATCTCGTTCGCCAGCACCCGGCCCAGCCTGCTGCCACGGTAGGCCGGGGCGACATAGAGCCCGCTGACATGGACGTATTTTCCATCGGAGAGATTGGCGCAGACGTAGCCGGCCAGCTCCCCATCGGCCTCCACCACGTAAGCCAGCCCGGCCTCGATGAGAGAATCAAAATCCCGGACCTCCTCCAGCCCGATCTCCCGGCAGTGCATCTCTTCGAGCTGCCTCAGGGAGCCAGCCTCCTCCGCGCGGGCAGCCCTGAAAGAGCCGGCAGCGCAATCCTTCTGCTCCCCGGCTCCAGCATCCGGGGATTTCGCCAGGACCTGCAGGTCCAGGCTGCGTCCGGCCGAGTCGAGCATGCCGGGGGCAGATCTCCGCCAGGCCGCAGCCGTATCGCGGTCAGCTACAATTCTCTCGGGGAGCAGGTCCTCGTGAAAGAGATGGCGCAAGGAGGCAAAATCAAAACCGTCCTCAGCGCAGACATAGGTCGTTCCGTTGCGGAAAGAATGAGCCAGCAGGCAGCTGGCCCCCGGCTCCCGGCACCAGTAGAGCCGCCAGCTTGAAAGCGACTCAGGAGGAATCCTGTCGATATGCTGCAGGAAGGCCACCAGCCAGCGAAGCACCATGGATCGGCCATCCAGGAACTCTGCTGCCTCAGCAGCGCTCTGAGAATCGAGCGAGAAATCCGCTACGCTCATTCCTTGCCTCCAACCATTTGCAATGCGACCTCCTGAACCTTCCTGCAGCAGCAACTTGCCAGAAACCCGCAGCGGGTGCAATACTCCCGGGGACTGGAAAAGCGCCTTAATTGGCGGCTTCTGGCTGGGGAGCTCCGGTTTGATGGGCAAAGTCCAAATCGGTGCTGCTACAATGGCATCGGTTTGCCTTGCCCTTCGGCTATGAAATCCCTGTTCAAGATCATCATCATGATGAAACACCACCCCTGTATTTTTTCCAGCTTTGCCTTTCTTCCTGCTGCCCTGGTCATCCTCATGCTGGGGGTGACGACTCCCCTGCGTTCGGAGACGGTCACCAAGAACCACCCAAACGGAAACCTGGCAGAGAAGTACTCTACCGACAAGGACGGCAGGAAACACGGCTCCTATGCGAGCTACTACAAAAGCGGCAAGAAAAAGGTCCGCTGCCGGTACTCCAGCGGCCAGCTGAACGGAAGCTACACGGAGTATTACGAAAACGGGAAAACCCGGACCAAGAAGACCTATAAGAAGGGGCAGCTGTCCGGAACCCTGACCAGCTATAACGAGGCTGGCACGCCGGTTCACAAGGCCGTCTACAAAAAGGACCAGGTTATCCTCTACGGGGGACCGAGATCCAAGACTCCCTACGCGGTCTACCCCATCGCCCGTGACAAGATCATCAAGACCGTCACCGCCCTTCGCCCGCGCGACTACCTGGGAACCAGGTACAGGAAAGAAAAATACGCGGTCAAGGCCTCAACCAGGGCTCCCTACCATGCAGGAGTGCTCAAGAAGGAATACCTCCAGGACTCTCTGCGACAGCTCCAGGTCTATCGTTTCCTCAGTGGCTTGCAGTACGACCTTGAGCTTCACAGCTCCTTCAACAAGCTGGCACAGCACGCCGCACTCATCAGCGCCGCCAACCGCGAGATCGACCATTCTCCCAGGCGCCCAGCCGGCATGAGCCGGGAGATCTTCGCTCTCTGCTCAGAAGGTGCCGGCAGCTCGAACCTCCACCAGCAGCAGGCCAGCCTGCTCAGCGCAATCAACGGCTTCATGGCAGATGAAGACCCCTCGAACATCGCGGCTGTCGGCCACAGGGCCTGGTGCCTCAACCCGCAGATGCGCAGAACAGGCCTGGGAGAGTGCAACAATTACCAGGCCATGTACTCCTTCGATAACAGCCGGACATCTCGTGGAAAGGCCGTCGACACGGTCTTCTTTCCCGCCAGGGGACACTACCCTTCGGAGTATTTCGGCTGGAACTGGCCCTGGAGCGTATCCTTCCCGACCGGCAAGTATGGCGTCCCGAAAAGAAGCGAGCTCAGGGTGGAGGTCTGGCAACTTGACCAGGAGCTGATGAAGCTCGCCAAGCTCAGGCTCGACTACCTTGGCGTGAGGTCTGAATCCTTCGGGATGGGCCATGGAGTCATCTTCCGCCCGGTTATGCCCTCGAGATTCAGCCTGGCTGGAAATATTTTTCTCGTCTCCCTGCGCTGGGGAGCAACAGCCAGGTCGGCCATCGGCCTCGACTATGTCGTGCATTTCTTTTCGATCACCAGGGAGTCAGCCGCAAAGAAAAAGAGCTGATCAGGCAGAAAGCCCCGGAATCGGCGGCTTCTCGCTGAGGGCGAGGACCTCGCGCGGGGCGTCGGGCCTGAGGCGGAGCTTGCCCGGATCGAAGACGGTCCGCAGAATCGTCGAGATCAGGTGGCTGGGGCCGCAGCCAGCGCGAGCGGGCGCACCACCCTGGCGGGCGGAGCGGCCGATCACGCGGCCTCCCTCGAGTCCGCCTCCATAGAGAAGAAGCGGGGCCAGCCTGGCCCAGTGGTCCCGGCCGCCGTTCTTGTTGATCTTCGGGGTACGCCCCATCTCCCCGGTGGCAACCAGCATAATCTTGTCCTTGAGACCACGGTCCTCGACATCCTCGACAAAGGCCGCGACCGCGTGGTCGAAGGAGCGCCCCACAGCCTCCATCCCATCCACCATATTCAGATTGTTCCCATCGGCGTGCATATCCCAGACACCCTCGTAGCCGGCGTGGATGGTGACAAAGCCGCAGCCGGCCTCGCAGAGACGCCGGGCCAGCAGCAGCAGGGGGCCGATGGTCGCCGCCTGCGCAGAGTAGTACCCCTTCCTGCCCCTCGACACCTTGTTCCAGTACCCCTTCCTGGCATAGGCGCTCGTGTCGTAGCGCTTCAGGGTGTGGGGATCTTCCCGCGAGAGATCGAGCGCCTTGGAGACTCCGCCGCCCAGGATCAGCTCATAGGCCTGGCCCTGGAGCTTGTCCAGGCCCTCGAGCCTGCCGCCTGTATCCACCTTCCGGTTGAGGCGGTCAAGCTGGCCCAGCAGCTGGCGGCGGGTATCGTTACGCCCCCGGTCGATACGCAGCTTCATGTCTTCCTGGAGCTGTCCGTTGGAGCCCGGGACAAAAGGTGCGAAGCTCTTGCTATAGGGTCCCGTAGCTTTCAGGTTACCGCGCGCGCTGGGGCCCGGCACACCCGATTTGACCGAGGCTGGATAGATCACAGCGTTGGTCGGCATGCCGGTGAGGCGATGGGTCGCTCCCACCACCCGGGAATAATGAGTGCCGATATTGGCCTCTAAAGAATCGGGACCAACAATCGGCTTGATGTTGTGCCCCCCATTGTTCGTGTGAAAGGATCGAACGACGGTCAGCTTGTGTGCCAGCTTCGCCAGGCGCTCCATCGTCGAGCCAAAGGTGATGCCCGGAATGCTCGTTGGAATACAACCCCCGATTGTCCGGTTACCCAGGGGGATCTCCATCTTCGGATCGAAGGTTTCAAACTGGCTTGGCCCACCCTGCTGGAAAAGGAAGATGACCGACCTGCCGGTGACCGCTCCACCCTCTGAATCACCACCGGCATAGAGAGTCGGTAGCGAGAGACCGCCCAATCCGAGGCTCCCGATGCTCAGGAGCCTGCGGCGGCTGATTCCTTTTTTATCATCGAAGATGCCTAACATGGAATTCCTCTTGCCGGCGCTGCTTGAGTACTCAGTTTTATTTCACCACGAGCATCCATCTATTTCAATCTCAGGCTTCCCCGATGCCTGCTTGAAGCCCGCAGAATGCTCCGGAAGCGCCTTTAGGCTTGAAACTTATGCCCCTGCAAGTACACTCGCATCTCGATTTATGCCGTGGTGGCGGAATTGGCAGACGCGCTAGGTTCAGGTCCTAGTCCACTTTTAGTGGGTGGAGGTTCAAGTCCTCTCCACGGCACCAGAAAATAAACAGGGCGGTCCGCGCAATCCTGCTGTGGGCCGCCCTTCTTTTCTTTCGTTCGCCCCAGCCAGGGTCGATAATGCCGCAGGGCAGATCTGCCCGGGTCTTCAACAAAAACGGTATACGGTGCTGAAGCATGAACCATCTGAAAAATATACCCTGCTGGGCCGTATTGATACTGGGAGCCTGCTCCCTGCTGGCGCCCGCCCCCGCTCCTTCCCAGGACGAGAAAGCCGGCGCTGAAAAGGCCGCGCTGAGCGCCCCTGAAAAGGTCTTCGAGGAGCTCTGGGGCGTCTTCAATGAGCGCTACGCATTTTTCAAGCTCAAGGAAGTCGACTGGAAGGCGCAGTACCGCAAACATCGGCCGAGAGTGACCGTGAAGACCACAGATGATGAGCTCTTCGGGATTCTCTCTGAGCTGCTGGCCCCACTGAAGGACGGCCACGTCACCCTCGCCATCAAGGGCAAGGGTCAGAAGAAGAAAGAGTTCTGCCCTGAAGAACCGTCGGATTTCGAGCGTGAGTTTCCCTCTCGTAAGCTGCAGAAGAAGTTCTGGAACATGATCGCCGCGACCCTCGAGGCTGCGGGCTTCAGCGAACCGAAGGATCTCGGGGGGATCTTCTCTTATTGCCGCAACAAAGACCTCGGCTATCTCAGGATCGCCGAAATGGAGGGTCCGGGAAAAAAAGCCCTCGACAGGGCACTCGACCGGATCCTGGGGGAGCTGCAGGACACCAGGGGCATCATCATCGATATCCGCGACAATCCCGGAGGCACCGATGATTTCGTCTACCGGGTCCTCAACCGCTTCGCCGACAAGAAAAGAGTCGGGCACTACAAGAAAACGAAGAAGGGGCCCGGGGAGGATGACTTTGGACAGCTTAAAACCCGCCACTTCGCACCGGGGGGTGCTGATCGCTACAAGGGCTACCTCATGGTCCTCACCGACGATGCCTCCTACAGCGCAGCCGATGTCTTTGCCATGCTGATGGCAGACCTTCCCCAGGCGACTCTCGTCGGAGACCACACCAACGGTATCTTCAGCGACATGCTTGAAAAGAAGCTCTCCAATGGCTGGAAATTCAGCCTCTCGCACCAGCGCTATTACTCATCCGGCAAGGTCTGCTATGAAGGCAAGGGAGTCCCTGTCGATGTCGAAGTGCGAAATAGCCGCGGCGATCTCAAAAAGGGAGCTGACCCGGTGGTCACCAGGGCGCTGGAATTGCTCTCCAAGCGCCTGTGAGTAGAGTCCCAGCCCATCTGCAGCTTCTTACCCGGAACCTGAGGGGTCTTGATGGCCCCCTGTCTAGGTGCTAACTTAGCCCCCTTGATTCCGCTGGAGCGGGCGGATAAACAAGGTCAATTCAAGGAAACAACGGAAACCATGACGGACTACAAGGCGGCCCTGCAGAGCTTCGAATCTACGCACGAATTCTTCGTCGGGATCGATTCAGATGGTTGTGCTTTTGACAGCATGGAGCTCAAGCACAAGGAGTGCTTCTGCCCCAACACCATCAATTATTTCGAGCTCCAGGCCGTTTCGAAATACGCCCGTGAGGCCTGGGACTTCGTCAATCTCTACTCCCGCACCCGGGGCTGCAACCGCTTCCTCGCCCTGATCTATGTGCTGGAGCATCTTCGCCAGCGGCCCGATGTTCAGCGGCGGGGAGTCGAGATCATGAAGCTGAGCTCGCTGGAGGCCTTCAGCGAATCCGGCCAGCCTCTCTCCAACCCGGCCATCGAAGAGTTCCTGGAGGCGAATCCCGACCCCGAGCTCGAGCTCTGCATGAAATGGAGCCACCACGTAAACCGTGATGTGAAAAGATTCGTTAACAACGTCCCTCCCTTTCCGAACCTGCGGGAATGCCTCGAGAAATGCTCCCCAGCAGCAGACATGATGGTCGTCTCCGCAACTCCTGTTGAGGCGCTCACCAAGGAATGGCGGGAACACGACATCGACAAGTACGTATCGCTGATTGCCGGGCAGGAGATGGGGAACAAGAAGGAACACCTCGGAGCCGTCGTCTCCAACTACGAGGAGGGCAAGGTCCTGATGATCGGAGACGCCCCAGGCGACCAGAAGGCCGCCAAGGCAAACAATGCCCTCTTCTTCCCTGTAGTGCCCGGCGAGGAGGAGGCCTCCTGGGAGCAGCTCCTGGGAGAAGGAATTGACCGCTTCTTCAATGGTAGTTTTGCGGGAGAGTACGAGGAGGGCCTCACCGAGCGTTTCCTCTCCAAGCTCCCCGGTGACCCACCCTGGAACCAGGAATAGACCGAAAGATATGAGCACTTCACCCTGTGATATCGGCCTGATCGGCCTTGCCGTGATGGGAAAAAACCTCGTCCTCAACATGGAGGACCACGGCTACAGCGTCGCTGTTTTCAACCGCACCACCAGCAGGGTCGATGAGTTTATCGAGGAGAATCCGGACCGGCAGCTCTATGGCGCCTCGAGCATCGAAGACCTCTGTGCCAACCTCAAGAGCCCCAGGAAGATCGTTCTCCTGGTCAAGGCGGGCCAGCCGGTCGATGATTTCATCGACCTGATTGCCCCCCACCTCGACCCCGACGACATCATCATCGACGGTGGCAACTCCCACTTCCCCGACACCATCCGCAGAACAGCGGAGGTAGAGGCCCGCGGATTGCGATTTATCGGGACGGGGGTTTCCGGTGGCGAAGAGGGTGCCCGGCTCGGACCGAGCATCATGCCCGGCGGGTCGGAGGGCGCCTGGCCGGAGGTGAAGGACATCTTCCAGGCAATCGCAGCGAAGGTCGGCGATGAAAACGAGCCCTGCTGCGACTGGGTCGGATCCGATGGGGCCGGGCACTATGTGAAGATGGTCCACAACGGGATCGAGTACGGCGACATGCAGCTGATCTGCGAAGCCTATTTCATGATGAAAAACTCACTGGGCATGGACGCGCAACAGATGCACGAGGTCTTTGCCCGCTGGAACGAGGGCGAGCTCGAGAGCTACCTGATCGAGATCACCCGTGACATCCTCGCCATCGAGGATGAAGAAACCGGCAATCCCCTCGTTGAGATGATCCTCGACACAGCGGGACAGAAAGGAACCGGGCGCTGGACCTCAGCCTCGGCTCTCGACCTGGGAATCCCTGCACCGACAATCGTAGAGGCCGTGCTGGCAAGAGCCATCTCAGCCCAGAAGACTGACAGGGTTGCTGCCTCTGAGCTCCTGAAGGGGCCAGACTCGAGCTACGACGGGGATGCCGGCGAACTGGTCGACGCAATCGAGAAGGCTCTCTACTGCTCAAAGATCTGCTCCTACGCTCAAGGCTATGCCCTCATCCGCGCCGCGGCGGAAGAGTACAACTGGGACCTCGATTACGGCAGCATCGCGCTGATGTGGAGAGGCGGCTGCATTATCAGGGCTCGCTTCCTCGAGCGAATCAGGGATGCCTTCGCCAATGCTCCTGACCTGAACAACCTGCTGCTCGACCCCTTCTTCCTCAAGGCGATCGATGAGAACCAGGCCGCCTGGCGCCGCGTGGTTAGCGAGGCCGTCAAGCTGGGGATCCCGACTCCTGCCTTCAGCTCGGCACTGGCCTATTACGACAGCTACCGCAGGGGAAGCCTTCCGGCCAACCTCCTCCAGGCCCAGAGAGACTACTTCGGTGCCCACACCTACCGGAGAGTCGACCGGCCGGATGCCGACCCTGTCCACACCGACTGGGTCGGGATCACCAGGAAGCTCCAGGGGCGCGACTGAGTATGGAGGCACCCCCGCTTGGCATTGGAAGCCGGCGCGGTTAAACTGGCTCCCTTGAAAAGGAACTGAAACCACCAGCGCAGGAGATACGGCTCTGCCGTAATAACGAAGATGTTCTATTCAGGAATTGCCGATGAAGGTGCAGAGGACCTGGCCGGACAGATCAAGGCGCACCAGGAGCTTGGCTGGAAGCACATCGAGCTCCGCAACCTCTGCGGAACGAACCTCACCGATATTAGCGACGAAGAATTCGAGCAGGCCACCGCCGCCCTGGCCGAGGGCGGACTCGAGGTCTCCTGCTTTGCCTCCCAGCTGGCCAACTGGGCCCGGCCCATCGATAATGATTTCGACATTGACCGCCAGGAGCTGGCCAGGGCCATTCCGCGGATGCAGAAGCTGGGAACCCGGTTTATCCGCTGCATGAGCTACCCGAATTCGGAGCCTCCGCTGGAGGACGGACAATGGCGGGCACAGGTCGTCGAGAGGCTGAAAGAGCTGGTAAAGATGGCAGAGGATGGCGGGGTAACGCTCGTCCACGAAAACTGCAACGGCTGGGGCGGCCTGGGGCCAGGCCAGACCATGGACCTGCTCGCGGATGTCGGCTCTGAAAACCTGAAGCTCGTATTCGACACCGGCAACCCCTGCCAGTATTCCCAGGACGCCTGGGATTACTACCGGGGTGTGCGTGATGAGATCGTCTACGTCCACATCAAGGACTACCTGCCCAAGGAAGATCCCGAGGCGGAAGATGCTGCCTGCTACCCCGGTGAGGGCTGCGGCTACGTACGAGAAATCTGCACTGACCTTCTGAAAACCGGCTACGACGGAGGATTTTCCATCGAGCCCCACATTACTTCTGTGATTCACCTGCAACAGGAGGCCGCCGACCCAGAGGCCGCCTACAGGACCTATGTCCAATACGGACGGCGCCTGGAGGCACTCCTGGAAGAGGTCCGCTCTGAAATCCAGCAGGCAGAGAGCTGAAAAACCTCCTCCTCCTGGAGATCATGGTAGCCCTTAAAATGGCCCAGAAGCCCTGCAAAGGGCCCAAGCGGCAGGCACCTTGACCTGTCGGCAGTCACCCCGCAAAATAGGGTATCTGGAATACAGCCTTGGAGAACGCCCCCATGTATAGAAATATCTTCACCTGCCTGGTCTTCTGCATCCTGTGCACAGCCTCCCGGCTGCATGCAGAGCCCATCATTTATGGCAGCTACATCGAGGTCCAGGCTGATTCGAAAACGGCAGGACTGCCGCGCGGACCTGGATTCGGCTTACCCTCAAAGGCCTCCGCCAACAGAATCGCCGGATCCCATCGCGCCATCCTCTGCTGGGAAATTATCAAGGGCAGCTGGAATGGCCAGGAGCTTGACTCTCTCAAGATCGTAAGCGTGGTGGAGTCTTCAGGCCCCCTCAGGAGCCCCCAGGAGGGGAAGCTGCGAACGGTTGTCTACCTTGACGAAAAAGCCTCAGAGGAAAAAGCCGAGGCCCTGCTCGATCTCGCACGTGAGCTTGCCCCGCGCTACCTGAAAAAGCTGGTTCGCATCAGGAAGGCTCCGATCGAGTTCACGAAGAAAGACCATGACCTGAAGCTTGCCATCAGGAACCACCTCGAGGTACGTGTCGAAACCCACAAACACGAATCATCGGAAATCTGCGAGGCCGTCTGTGGCAAAGACCCACAGCCCGGCCGGGCACTCTCCCGCCACGTCCAGGGAGAGAAGGCCCTTGGAGGCAGGAATCTCTACAAGGCCGATGACCTGCAGGTTCGCTGGACTTCCCCGAAGGCGCAATCCTGTCTCTCCGGACAATTCGGCCTCTAAAATCCGGCTTCCTTTTGAATATCCTCCGGCCGGCCCCGTCTGACTCTCTGAAGACGGAGACCTGTCAAGGTCTCGAGAGATTACCTGGGACCTCAGAATAAAGGAGGATCCGCCATGAAGCTCAAATGCTTCTACCTGCTGGCTCTCAGTGCAGGAGCCCTGCTTTTACCCTCAACCTCCCACGCCGACAGCCGCTTCTATTTCGGCCTCAGCTTCGGAAGCCCTGACTTCCGGGTCAGCCTCTCCAGGCAAAGGATCGTCCACACTCCCCCGAGGCCTGTCGTCGTGACTCCCCGGGTACGAACCACCACCTTTGCCCCCCAGAGGGTACAGCGTGTACACCGGGTCCTGCACCGTCACTGCCGGACGGCCAGGCCCTCGCTGGTATGGGTAGCCCCGGTTTACCGCAGGGTATTCTGTGGCTATGAACCCTGCGGCCGGGCGATCTGGCGGAATACCACCATACGCCCCGGATACTACCGAACGGTATTCACCAAACAGTGCTCCTGCGGCGCCAGCCGCTGAAACCAACCGAAGGAGAGGCGAAGATTTCAACCCTGGTCTTCGCCTCTCTCTTCTACTTTTTTACCGGTGATAGAAAAAGTAGAAGGGGAAGGCCACTGCCTCACGGAAGAGGAAGTAGGTGTCCCTGGTCAGGGCTCCGGAGGCCTTGACCTTCATATTCGAACAGGTGGGGACTGTGTAGCAGGAGATCCCATTGCGCTTAAAGATCATCTTCACCCGCGCGCAGTGGAAATACTGGCTCACGGTGAGAAGCGTTCGGTAGCCCTTTTCCTTCGCGATCCGGCCGCAATTGCGGGCGGAGCGGGCAGTATTGATGCCGTCTTCATCGAGGATGATTCGAGAAGCCGGCACCCCGCCGACCTTGCTTGCATAAGCAGCCATTAGCTTCGGTTCGCTCTTTCCGTTCTCTCCGGTCCCTCCGCTCATGATCAGGCAGGACACCAGGCCATCCCGGTAGAGCTCAATCCCGGTATCAAGCCGGTCTCTCAGGGCACGGCTGAGGCTGCCATCATCGTAGACCTTGGCACCAAGGATAACGGCCGCAGTTGTGTCCCGTTTTTCCACTTCAGTTGAATGGCGGTAATCGGTGCGACCGAAGGTGACCAGGTGGGTGCAGATCAGGATGAAAAAAGAAGCCAGGACAACCGCCCCATTGCAGAAACATCGCGCCGGGGGTGGCATACGTGGCTCACGGGTCTCACACCAGGAAATTCGTGAGAACTCAAAAAGCAGGATCAACCAGACGAATAGGCTGAAAGGCACCGGGAGATCGGTGGTAAAGCTGCCACTGCTCAGTGCGTGGTAATAGCCAACCATCGTGGCGCTGACAAGAATCAGGAATCCGAAGAAAATACCGCCAAGCAACCAGCGCGCCCAATCAGACCTGCCAATATCATGAGGAATCAGCAAGGCCACTCCGAGTATGGCTGAAACGAGTGAAAGCTCCGGCTCCGGTACCTGCAGATCAAGCCAGAAGATGTTGGTGATGGAGAGCCGGGCATTATCCAGCGTCATCAGAAGATTGCAGAGAATCAGCAGCCCCAGGGCGATACCCGGAGCGCGAGTGATCCAGAACAATTTTCGAAACATGGCCTTCGGGGCTGATTTTATTCGCATCATAAGAACCTGGGAAAGATGGTCCGGGAATACCCCATCTATATCGAACCGATGGGGTCGATCCAAACACCCCCATTTATTGAGTCACCGGGTTATCCGGAACACAATATCAACCCTCCCTCATAACAAACGGCAATCATTTCCCTTTCCAATCAGTGACTTCAACCCAACCCCTTGCACCAGTTACAGTTGTTTCATTGAAGAAGGGGAAACCGCATCTGTAAAATAGGGTATGGGAAATAACGGGACCGACATCAGCAAGATACTTGAGACCTGGAAATACGGAGATGGAGACCATGTCCGGCGCGTCACCACAGCCGATGGAGACGAGGTATTACAGGTCCGCCTGCCCCTGGGGATCGAGCAATACGAGCTTAATGGACGCCCCGATGGGCTGCGCCCGCAGGGGGAAGAGTCCTGGTTTCAGCATTACACACAGCAGGCCGAAAAGACCCCGTGGAACATCGAGCTGGAAGAAGATGACTTTCAGAACCTGAAGGAAGAGTGCCTGCTCTACTACTACAGGTACCTGCTTTTTTTCCAGCTGGGCGAATATGAGCATTGCTCGCGCGACACCCTGAGAAACATCAAGGTGCTCGACTTTGCTGCCAACCATTTTCCCCCGGAGCTCTGTGCCAGCCTTGAACAGTACAGGCCCTACATTCTCAGGATGCACTGCATGTCAGAAGCCCTCGGCACCATCGAGTCAGGCGGCGACATCTCAGAAGCCCTGCTGATTCTTTCTGAGGGCATCTCCACCATCGAGAATCTTCCCGAGATGGGCAGAAACAAGATCTTCCAGCTGGAACAGAAGAACTCCCTGCGGGCAGCAGAGGAGCTGCGGCAGCAATTGCTCAAGATGCTGCCACCGGACCCCCTCTCAGAAATCCGGCGGAGACTGGCAGAGGCCATCGAGGAAGAAGACTACGAAGAGGCAGCCCGCCTGAGAGATTCACTTTCAAAAGATGAGGGGCGCAACGAAGCCAGCTGAGTCCTCTCACTTCAGCGCGAAACGACGCACCGCCTCGGCGACCGCGGCCTCGTTGTTCGTCCTCTCAGTAACGTGATCGGCAACCGCTTTGCTCGCAGCTGTCCCGTTAGCCACCACAACCCCGATCCCGGCGGTCTCCAGCATGGGGTTGTCATTTTCTGCGTCTCCCACTGCCAGGACATTCTCGACGCTGAAGCCATAATGACTGCCCAGGGCCTCCAGGGCCGTTCCCTTTGAAACGCCCGGGGCCATGATCTCCAGGTATTCAGGATCGGACTTGGTGATATAGGCGCGGTCTCCAAGCTCAGCGGTAAAGTGATCATGCAGGCGGTCCCTCTCGGCCGGCTCGGCCAGCAGAATCAGCTTCGTCGGTTCCTGCCCGATCCTGCCGCTGAGGTCCTCGATGTTGTACTCAGCTCCGGTGCGCGTACTGTAGATGTCCATAAACCGGCGGCGATTCGGACTGTCCTCCGAATAGAGCACATCGTCCTTATAAAAATTCAGGAGGTAATCTCCCTCCTGGGAAAACCTGATAAAAATTTCAGCGATATCCGCCGGCAGGGGGCGCTCCGATATCAAGGGACGCCCCTCGGACTTCGGCCCAACTACCTTGCCCCCATTGTAGGCGAGGATAATACAATCCAGCCCAAGGCGCTCTTCAACCGGAAGAATCCGGGGAATCATACGCCCCGAGGAGATGGCCACCAGTATTCCGCTTTCCTGCGCTTCTTCCAGTGCGCGGATATTCTCCAGCGGAACCTCCTTGGAGTCATCCAGCAGGGTGCCATCAAGATCGAGTGCAATCAGACTGACTTTTTCCATTTACTTGACCTCTCCAACAGGTCTACTTAAGCTACATCGGTTTATTAAAGAAATATCTCCGGGCGATTAGCTCAGCTGGTTAGAGCGCCATCCTCACACGGTGGAAGTCGGTGGTTCGAATCCACTATCGCCCACCAGAACAATCCGGTTGCGACTCCTTCGTCGCAGCCGGTTTTTTACCATACCGAGACCACCAGCCTCCGTCCTCTAGCCCGGTCCCTGTGCTCCCAGAGATAGATTCCCTGCCAGGTGCCCAGGGCCATCCTTCCATCGACAACCGGTATCGCAAGGCTGGTCTCCGTCAGGACATTCTTGATATGCGAAGGCATGTCATCCGGTCCTTCGTGGGTGTGGCGAAAATAAGGTTCATTCTCCGGCACCAGCCGGTCAAGAAAGACCTCCAGGTCGCCCCGCGCTGTTGGATCGGCATTTTCACTGATGCAGAGACTGGCCGAGGTGTGCTGCAGAAACACATTACACATACCACCGTCGACCGGACTCTCCCCCACCACCGCAGCAACTTCCGAGGTGACCTCGTGAAGTCCACGGCTTCGGGGACCCAGCGAAAGTACTCTCTGAAAAACACTCATCTCATTCTTGCTCCCTGCTCCTCATGGCTGCCGATCTTATCAGACAGACCGCTTCTTCCCATCAGCGTTTGAGCGCATGTTTTGCAAGACGGGTGGTGAACTCCCAGATGGGTCCCGGAAAACGATGGCTGCGTTCGAGCACCTCTTCAAAAGCCCCCAGGAACCGGCCAACATCAGCCTCGTTGATGACCAGGGGAGGAATGAGCTTGATAATCTCGAGCTCGTGTCCGGCAACCTGGGTCAGGATCCGGTGGTCAGCCAGCAGCGACATGACCATAGCCTGTGCGACGAGTCCCTTCTGCACCTTCCTGGCCAGCTTCCAGCCCATCTTCAGCTTCAATGAAGATGGCTTCCCCAACTCGATGCCGATCATCAGGCCGCGGCCGCGGACCTCTCTGATCAATTCGAATTTTGCGGCCAGCTCCTGGAGCCCGGCGAGCAGGAGCTCTCCCATGCGCTCTGCATTCTCAACAAGACCTTCATCCTCGAATACCTGCAGCGTCGCGAGGCCGGCGGCCATGGCATAGGCTCCCTGGCCGAAGGTAGAAGAATGGACCACGCAATTATCCAGGGAATCAAAGACCCCCTCGTAGATGCTCCGCTGTGTCAGCACAGCGCCAACCGGGACCATACCGGCAGAGAGAGCCTTGGAGAGCACCAGGATATCCGGCTCAACACCACAATGGTCCATCGCGAACATCCTGCCTGTACGCCCGAAGCCGGTCTGGACCTCGTCAAACACAAGCAGGGTTCCGTGTCTCGAGCAGAGATCCCGCACCTTACGCAGGTAATCATCATCAGCGATAAAGACCCCCTTGCCCTGGACCGGCTCCAGCACGAAGGCCGCGACATCCTCCTTCAACAGCTCAGCGGCGAGGGCGCCGGCATCGTTCAGCGCCACCTTGTCACAGCCGGGAATCAAGGGGTCGAAGCCCGTCCGGTAGGATTCATCCGAGTTCAGCGACAGGGAGCCGTTGCTCAGACCATGGAAAGAATGGCCACAAAAGAGAGTCCTCGGCCTGCGCGTTTTCTTGCGGGAAAACTTGATCGCCGTCTCGACCCCCTCGGTGCCGGAATTGGTGAAATAAACCGTATCGAGACCTTGCGGGGTCAGCTCCTTGAGGCGCTCGGCAAGCAGGCCGGAGAGCAGGGGCGCATCCATCTGGACCAGGGTGGCCGGCTGGGAATCCATCAGGTCCTTGAGGGCCTCGATGACGACAGGATGATTGCGGCCGATGTTATGTACCGCGTAGCCCGCCAGCATATCGAGATACTCAGCCTCCTCATCATCATAGAGGTACTGGGCCAGGCCGCGTACATACACCTTGTCAAATCCGATCAGGCGCAGCACCCTGGCAAAGCGGGGGTTGATGTTCTCCCCCTGCAGGGCGAGATTTTCTCCCTTGCGGCTGTTGATGAGAGCCTTGAGATCGAAGCTCAACGGCTCTACTCCTGGGCAGGCTTGAAGCTGTCGACCATGTCGGTAAACGCTTCCTGCCACTTCTCCATGGTGGAGCGGGGACCGAAGGATTTAAAGAACAGCTGGCCGCCCGGAGCCTGGACGATGGCGGCAAGAACCCTGTAGTCGGGACGTTCCTGGGCGGTCTCAGCGGGATCCATCGGACGTGCCTTGTAGAGGTAGGTTCCATCAATCTGCACGATCGAAACATCCAGCCCCGAAACCTTGCGGTTGTTGATCAGCGGCTGGGGGCCCTCCTTGAATTGCGCTCTCCAGCGCTGGAGATTCGCCTCCATTCCGCCGAAGGCAGGTATGACCGTCAACTCCCCATCGTGTTCATCACCCTCTGCCCGGGGCAACTTGAACTGTGCCTTTCGCATCCTGTTGGCCGGCTTCTGACGCAGCCAGCCCTCTGGAGGTTTGACCTTCATCTTCATTACCTCGAACTCCTCGCCGGCCTTGTAGTCTGCAGCCGCCGGTGCAGCCGCAGGCTTCGGGGCGCCCGCAGGAGCAGGGGCCGGAACAGGCAGGGGCGTGGTCACCTTTGCCTTAAGAGCCGGATGGGCAGAGCCCCTGGCCTGTTCAGACGAAGGGGCTTGATGCTCCGGACGGGAATCGGAGCAGCTGGAAACAAAAAGTCCCAGGAGAGCCAGGCACAAAGCGGAGCCGGCACGCAGGAGAATCAGGCTGTTGGACGTTTTCTTTGACAAAGGCATATCACTTTCCCTGGATGAATTTTCTGAGTTCAGGCTGCCAGGCTGCTGGCTTCACATGATCGCAAATAAGAGCTTCCCCTGGCCTCGACAGAAGCACCCAGCGCAAGCCACTGGGGCCTCGCTTCTTGTCCCGGGACATAGCTGTCACAATACGCGAGCAGGGAAGATCTCTCAAGTGGACCGGCAGGCCAAATGCATCGATCACCTCCTCGAGCCGGGCGGCAGTGCCGCCTGAAGTTATCCCGAGCGTCTCTCCCAGGCGCGAGGCAAAAACCATTCCCACCGCCACCGCCTCCCCGTGCAGGAGCTTACCGTAGCCCTGCGCGGCCTCGATGCCATGCGCCAGCGTATGGCCGAAATTCAGGATCATGCGCAGGCCGGACTCGCGTTCGTCCTCCTGCACAACAGCAGCCTTGATCCGTACGCAGCGTTCAATAACCCGGGAGAGCACCTGTTCCTTCCCCTTGAGGAGCGCAACCCTTTCTCTCTCAATCAGCGCCAGCAGGCGGCTGTCGCGAATTGCCGCTGTCTTGATAATCTCTGCCCAGCCGGCCCGCACCTGCCTCACCGGCAGGGTTTTGAGCAGGGCGAGGTCCATCAGGACAGCGCGCGGCTGGTGAAAAGCCCCCGCAAGGTTCTTGCCCTCGGGAATATTCACGCCTGTCTTACCACCAACACTGGCATCCACCATCGCCAGCAGGGAAGTGGGAACCTGGATGAAATCAACGCCACGCAGGAGGCTTGCAGCAGCGTAGCCGGTGATGTCTCCAATGACCCCACCTCCAAAAGCAACCATACAGGAGCTCCGATCGCAGCCCGAGCGAACAGCCGCTCGCAGGATCCGCTGCAGCTGGTCCATGTTCTTGGAACCTTCTCCAGGGGGCAACACCGTCTCGGACCATGGAATCCCGGCTCGCTTCAGCTGTCTCCTGATCAGGACCCCGTGACTTTTCAGTACATTGCGGTCACTGACCAGGTGAACACGGGAAGGACGAACTTTTTTCTGCAGCAGGGCCGGCAATTCTGCCAGGGCCCCCCTGCCGACCAGGGCCGGATAGTTCCCTCCTGCTGAGCGAACCTGCACCCTGCGCACAGCCTTTGCAGTCCCCCTGCCTTGTCTACTCTTGGCCGTGGGCATGGTCAATCCTTCGCAGACGCATTGTCTCTCGCCTTTTTCAGCCGCTCACCGTAGCCTGCCTCCGAGCGCCTGTTAACGAGCATAATGATTATTCCGGAAGCCACGCCGACACCCAGGACCACCATGGTGAAGAGCTTCATCATTTCAACGCCTGAGGAGACGGGTGCGGAAGACTCCATCTTTTCATAGCCGGAGCCTACCAGTATCGGAATCGTAGCCTTGCCCTGCGCGTTATCGCCGGTAAAGAGACGGCAGAAATACGCTCGCAGGATGACCTTGTCCATATTGGCCAGCTGGGCAACCTGGTCCTCGATCGTATAGACGAGATGGATCTTCTTGTTCTCATCCAATACGTAGGACCTGAACAACTTGGGAGTGTCGAGAGGATTGGATTTACCGGGAACGGCAACCCATTCCAGGGCTCTCCTGCCCCTTTCCACCCTGATGACATTTCCTCTCAGCTCAACGAGCTTGCCACGGTATAAATCGGGTTTCTCATACAGGGCTGAGAACAACCTGTCAGCTTTCATTGTGCTCAGCAGGGGCTCCACAGGAGGGTTCCCGGCTGCAATATCCGAGCGGATCTTATGCGCGAGGTAAACAATCCCCGGCTCATAGATCGATCCGCTGCGCTCAGCCCCATCGGTACGATCGCGAGAGGCGGTCTCCAGGAGAACTTCCGGCTTTTCGACGAATGGCTGGAGAGTGAATTCGGCCTCGGCGGTTCCCAGTCCGAGGGGATCGAAGTCCCCGGCTTTGCCTGGCGGCTTAGCTGCCTGGGCTCCCGGCTGCTGCGGCTCAACGACCACAGGAACCCCGGCAGGGATCTCTTCGTAATTTTCCTTCTTTTCCTTTCCCTGGTTGAAGAAGTTCAACATCAGGCCCCCGATGACCATGGTGAGAATCACCATCGACAGCATCTTCGGACCGAGACTGCCCGGTTTCCCCCGGGCTGAATCTGACTGGCCGGGAACCTCTGGAAAAAGTTTCATTGCTTCAGCGCTCACTCAATTAGGTAGCAGAGCTATTATTCTGGAGCCGGAGCCCGCGAAAGCAAAATGGACATTGGCAAAGAGGGCTCTAATTCCTGCCGCTAATATACTTTATCTCTTTATATAAATCGGCTGGAGACCTTGGGGAAACTCAAATCGAGCCAATAAAGTCATTCAGTACCCCGGCTGCCTTCGCATTCGCTCCGGGCTTCATACAGGCATTCTTAAGGCGCTGAAGGCGCTCAACCGCCTCAGCCCTCTTGCCTTCGTCCTCCAGGAGGTCCCTTGCCAGCGGAACCAGCTCCTCCAGCTCACTGTCGCTCCTGAGGAGCTTCTCAAAAACGGTGGCTTCGCCGGAGTTAGCCCCGCAGCCGAGAATATTCGGCAGGGTAAACCAGGGAGTGACACTGAAGAAGCTCTTGAACAGCCGGTAGCCCAGGCGGTTCACCTTGTAAAAGACAAGCATCGGCTTCTCAAACCAGGCCAGCTCCAGGGAAGCTGTTCCGGAAGCCACCAGGGCCAGGTCACAGGCGCTCATCAGGGCCCTGCAATCACCGTCGATGACCTCGACCTTCAAGCCATGCCTTGCCGCCGCCGACTCGATAAGCTCTTTGAACTCTTCGCGCAGTGCTGATACAGCGATCCGGTGGCACTGCGGATCCAGCTCCAGCTGCCCCAGGAGATTGAAGAAAGAAGAAGACAGTGACTCCACCTCCTGCCTGCGGCTGCCGGGGAACACCCCTATCAGCTTTTCACCCGAGCCAACCCCAAGGGAGCTCCTCAGCTCCTCACCAAGGTCGCCTGGAAGACTGGAAAGTTCATCGGCAATCGGGTGCCCGACGTATTCAACCGGCACCTTGTCATTGCGATAGAGCTCCTCCTCGAATGGGATAATCGGCATCAAGAGATCGGTATAGCGCAGAACCTTGCGGCGGCGCCAGGGCGCCCAGGCCCAGATCTGCGGGCAGATGTAGTAGACCACCGGCACCCCTCTCCAGCGGGCAAGCCGCGCGAGAAGAAAATTGAAGGCCGGGGCATCGACCAGCAACACTGCTGCGGGCTTGTACTCCCGCAGCAGGCGGTCAAAGGTTTTCAGCAGGCCGTAGTAATGACCGATACTCTTTAAAAAGCCGAAACCGACACTCGATATGGCGGTCGGATCTGCATCGATCCGGCAACCTGTCTCCCTCATGCGCTCTCCGCCAAACCCCCTGTATTCGAGGTCAGGATTCAACCTGGACAGCTCATCGAGCAGATGGGCGAGGTGGAGATCTGCAGATGGCTCTACAGCTGAGACCAGCAGCCGGGTATTCAGTTCCGCCTTCAGAGTAGACAAAAATTACCTTCTTCCACTATAAGAATGGTCGATATGAAACTCCCGACGAACTCCGCAGAATTCAGCCAGGCCCTTGCATCTTTCACTAACTACGAAAGGTTGCAAACCTTCCGTTATGACCAGAAGAATTTTGACCTCCGGCGAATGGAGTCCCTGGCCGCTGCGCTGGGCAATCCGCACACCACCTATCCGGCGGTTCATATTGGTGGCACCAAGGGAAAAGGCTGCACCTGCCTCATGCTGGAATCCTTGCTGAGGGCAGAGAATCTCCAGGTCGGAACCTATACCTCGCCTCATATCGAGCACCTGCGTGAGAGAATCCGCATCAGCGGAAAACCGATCAGTGAAGATTCCTTCATGCAAACTGTGAACTCCGTTTTGCCGCTGGTCGAACCGGCCGATGGGGAGAACACGAGTCCTACCTTCTTCGAATTGCTGACGGCTATGGCCATGCTATGCTTTGCCCGCCGTGGTGTCGATATCGCTATTTTCGAGGTCGGCCTCGGCGGACGCCTCGATGCGACGAATATTCTATCCGCCCGCTGGAGTGCCATCACCAGCCTGGGGCTCGAACACACCCAGCTGCTGGGAGACACGCTTACCGAAATAGCCCGGGAGAAGGCCGGCATTCTTCGGGAGGAGACTCCCCTGGTTACCGGGAACCTGCCGGATGAGGCCCGGCGGGAAATCGAGCGCATCTGCGGGGAGAAAAATGCCCCGTGGACCATTGCAGACCCCGGCTCCATCGTTCGTGCAGGTAACGGCTTGCTGGAAATCGATGGGATACCCGGCTCCTTCAGTGCACCGGCTGTTCGTGGCCCCGGCCTGCGCGCCGACCTGGCCGTTGCAATGTCTCTCTACCGTTCCGTGCTGGAGGATCTCCAGAGACCTCTCAAAACCGATTCGCTGCGTACCGCGCTGGATCAGCTACTCCTTCCGGCACGAGTAGAGGTCTTCCCTGGCCGGCTCAGCAGCTGCCTCGATGCAGCTCACACTCCGGAATCCATGCAATCCCTGCGGCTGGCACTCGAAGAGATCGACTTTCCCCAGCCACGCGCACTGATTTTCTCGCTCTCAAGCGACAAGCGCAGGGAAGAGGTCCTGGAAGAGGCGAGCGCGATCGCCGATGAGATCATCTTCACCCGCGCCGACGAAACACGTTCGGTGTGTCCCGAAGAACTTCGAGACACAATGGGACACGGGCGGGTCATCGAGGATCCTGCCGAAGCACTGGCCTACGCCCGGCGCAAGGGCTGGAACCCGGTCATCACCGGGTCATTCTACCTGGCAGGGGCCTTGCGCCCCCAGCTCAGGAAGAAATCCGGGTAAACAGGCGCTGCGCCGGCTCAAGAGCTGGCCCAGGAAACCGGCTCAGGAACCGTCGTCATCCTCGCTGGCGGTACTCACCGGTTCCTGCGGGGTCTCCGGCTTATCCTCCTCGGAAGCTTCTGCTTCGTCGGTTTCCGGAGCCTCTTCGGGCGGCGTAATACCTGCATCAAATGCCGGCCTTCCAGCCTGCATGGTGATGTTAATCACATCGCAGCCTTCAAAAGCGCCACGCAGGAGCTCCTCCGCAAGAGCATCTTCAATATTCTGCTCAACCGCGCGGCGCAGAGGCCGGGCACCGAACTCAGGGTTGTAGCCCTGCTCGATAAGGTACTCGCGTACCTCCTCGTCCAGCGAGATCTCTAATCCCTGCTCCTTGAGACGGTCCTGAACATTTTGAAGTTCGATATTGATGATTTCCTTGAGGTCCTTCCTGTCGAGGCTCTCAAAGACGATCACCTCGTCAAGACGATTGAGGAACTCGGGACGGAAATGCTTCTCGACCTCGATCATGAGCTCTTTCTTCATATCCTGGTAGGAGCGCTCCCCGCTCGTGGGCTTGAACCCCAGGGAAGCCTGGTTCTTGATAATACTGGCACCGATGTTGGAGGTCATGATCAGGATACAATTGCGGAAGTCGATGCTGCGCCCAAAACTATCGGTAAGCTTACCCTCCTCCATGATCTGCAGGAGCATGTTGAATACGTCATGGTGAGCCTTCTCGATTTCATCGAAGAGGACGACCGAGTAAGGACGGCGGCGAATCTTCTCGGTAAGCTGCCCGCCTTCCTCGAAGCCAACGTAGCCGGGAGGAGCCCCTACCAGCCTGGAGACGTTGTGCTTCTCCATGTACTCAGACATGTCGATCTGTATGAGGGCGTCCTCTTCACCAAAGATAAAATTGGCCAGGGCCTTGGCAAGGAGAGTCTTACCAACGCCGGTCGGGCCAAGAAAGATGAACGAGCCCATCGGGCGGCGAGGATCCTTGAGCCCGGAACGTGAGCGACGCACGGCCTTCGAGATCGAATGGATCGCCCCATCCTGGGAGATAACTGTTTTATGCAGTTCTGCCTCCATGGCCAGCAGACGATCTTTGTCTGCTTTTTCGAGTCGTGTGAGGGGAATCCCCGTCATCTTGGAGACCGTCTCGGCGACGACCTCTTCATCGACAACCCCTCCACTCTCAGAAGCCTGCTCACGCCATTCTTTCTGCAACTTGTCTTTTTTCTTTTTGAGCTGGTCGGACTGGTCACGCAGGTTGGCTGCACGCTCAAAGTCCTGCTGGGCAACCGCCTCTTCCTTCTCCTTGTTGAAGCTCTCGATCTCTTTCTCAATATCGCGAAGATCCGGCGGACGGGTCATGGTTTTCATCCGAACCCGTGAGCCGGCTTCGTCAATGACATCGATGGCCTTGTCGGGCAGGAACCGGCCGGAGATATAGCGCGTGGAGAACTCAACGGCCGCCTCGAGGCCGTCATCGGTAATCTGCACACGGTGATGTGCCTCGTATTTATCCCGCAGCCCCTTGAGGATCTCGACGGTCTCCTCCTTGCTCGGCGGATTCACCATGATGGTCTGGAAGCGCCGCTCCAGGGCTCCATCTTTCTCGATGAACTTTCTGTATTCGTCCAGCGTCGTTGCCCCGATGCACTGCACCTCGCCGCGTGAAAGCGCCGGCTTGAGCACATTGGATGCATCGATAGCACCTTCGGCTCCACCTGCACCTACCAGGGTGTGAAGCTCATCGATAAAGAGAACGATATTCTTGACCCTGCGAACCTCGGTCATCACTGCCTTGATCCGCTCTTCGAACTGGCCGCGGTACTTGGTTCCCGCAACCATCATGGCGAGGTCGAGCACCACGATCCTGCGCCCCCTGAGAATCTCGGGAACGTTTCCGCTGATCACGTCCTGCGCCAGCCCCTCGACAATAGCCGTCTTTCCGACACCAGGCTCGCCCAGGAGAACGGGGTTATTTTTTGTTCTACGGCTGAGGATCTGGATCACCCGCTCAATTTCATCATGACGTCCGATGACAGGGTCCAGCTTGCTTTCCTTGGCCAGCTCGGTCAGGTCACGGCCAAAGGCATCAAGAGCCGGGGTCTTGGAGCGGCTTTTCTTGCCGCCCTCGGAGGAGGAGGACTGGGGAATCGCGCTCTCGGACTCGGAGTCTGCGCCGAGCAATTCAAGCACCTCGAAGCGCACATCTTCCAGCTTCAGATTGAGGTCGAGCAGGACCTGCGCAGCCACACCATCGTTTTCGCGAATCAGGCCCAGCAGGAGGTGCTCAGTACCAATGTAATTGTGGCCCAGCTCGTTGGCCTCCTCCATCGACAGCTCGAGCACCTTCTTGGCGCGAGGAGTAAATGGAAGCTGGCCCATGGTAACCATCGATGGGCCGGACTGGACATTCTTCTCGATCTCGGAGCGAATCTTGCTGATCTCTACTCCGAGGTTCTTCAGAACATTAGCCGCAACACCACTGCCCTCCTGGATCAGGCCCAGCAGTATGTGCTCGGTACCAATGAAATCATGGTTGAACCTCTGCGCTTCCTTGCGCGCAAGGGCCATGACCTTTCTGGCTCGATCTGTGAAACGGTCGAACATTTGACCTTTACCTCCTCGTCTGCCTCAACACTTTGTTCAATTGCGCTGAGCAGCAGATTGTTTCCTTAAAAAAAACCGCCTCCCGAACTTCATTACGAGTTCGAAGAAAACTTCTTACAGGCGGTGTTTCCATGCCCCGGGGACAGCCAATCCGCCGGTACCGTTTACCTTGCGGGCGCTGACCACCTTGCGGATGCAGAACACCCAAAAAACCTGTCGACTGCTACGGTCGACTGCTACTGTCGACTGCTACTGTCGACCCGCCGAGGCACCTGATTATTTTGAGACTGATTTAATGCATTTCAAGTGATAGTTACTCAACCAGCACTCATTCGCCCTGCTGAAGTTTCTTACGTATATAGGAAGCTCGAACCATATCGCGCTCGAATTCATCAAGCTGGGCTTCCTTCTGTTTCTGTAAATGCGCCGGCTGAGTGAAAAGGAACAGCTCGTTGATGACGCTCATCTTGATGTCCTGGATAATCCCCAGGCTCACCCCCATGCGTACCGCAGAAAGGAGATCCATGGTCTCCTCGCTGGTAATCACACGAGCGTATTTCAACATCGCATAGGCGCGCCAGACCTTGTCCTCCATCACCTCGTGCTTCTGCTGCATCAGGTTGTTTCGGACCGTCTTCTCGTATTCTATGATCTTGGGGATCACCACCTCGATATTTTCGATAATGGCCAGCTCAGATTTCCCCAGGGTGGACTGGTTGGAGATCTGGTAGAAATCTCCCGAGGCCTGGGTTCCTTCGCCGTAGAGCCCCCGAACAATCAGGCCAATCTTCGAAACTGCCTGGAAGACCTTGTCAATCTGGCTGGTCATTACCAGTGCCGGAAGATGCAGCATGACTGAAGCCCTCAAGCCGGTGCCCGCATTAGTCGGGCAAACCGTCAGGTAGCCGAACTCCGGTGAGAACGCGTATTCAAGGCAATCTTCCAATCCGGTATCAACCGCGTCGACGCGGGACCAGGCCTCCCGCAATTGCAACCCGGAGCAGAGCCCCTGGATCCGGAGGTGGTCTTCCTCGTTGACCATCACACTGACCGTTTCATCGACAGCCAGCCCAACGCCGCGGGGCCCCTTGCCGTAGGCATGCTCGCGGCTGATCAGGTGGCGTTCAACCAGGAATTGCCGGTCCAGCATGGGCATTGTCTGCATGGCGAAATAGCTCATGCCCCCAGGCATCGGGGCATTATCCATGCTCTCGCGAATCAGTCTCTCGAGCTTGCCGAACTGCTGCTCATCGGCGGAGGAGAGAAAGGGCTGGCCACCAAGGTTACGGGCAAGCCGTATCCGGGAGCTGATCACGATGTCAGCTTCAGGCCCTGTGCCGCCCAGCCATTCGCCTGGACTGGATTGAAGATCACTGAGTTTCATTTTCCCGCTGCCACCCTGGCTCAACGAATCGATTTCACTTCTTTAAAAACACTTCTTCCCGCCCAGGAAGCTTGACCTTCCGGATCTCAGACCTCGGAGGGACCTTCCTGCAAACGCTGGATCCTGTCACGGAGTTCAGCTGCCCGCTCGTAAGCTTCATCGTTCACTGCACTATCGAGATCCGAGATAAGATCCTGCAATTCTTTCTGAAGGGCGACCTCTCCATCCGCACGGTTCGGAACCTTTCCCTTGTGCTCAGCACGACCGTGAATTTTCTCGAGCAGATCACTCAGCTTGACCCGGAATGCTGTATAGCAGTGTGGACACCCGAATTTCCCTGAAGACCTGAACTGCCGGTAGGTCGTATCGCACTGCGAACAGGTTTCTACGCCGGCTGAACCCTGGGCGCCCGAGAGGTTCTGAAAGATCTCGGGTAAACCTTCAGCAATACCTTTATCAGAACTGCCCTTCTGCATATGGCTCTTGATCGTAACGCCCTTGCTCTGGGCGCAATCTTCGCAAAGGTGCAATTCCTGCTTGGAATTGTTGACCACGTCGATCATGTGCACGCTTGCATCATTTTTTTTGCAGGATTCACAAATCATAAAAACTTCAATACTTCGCGCAAAGAACCTAGCCTGGAACCGTAATCCACCGGGAAATGCGATCAAACAAACGAAAAAACCATCGCTCGGCGGGATTATAACACGGCGGCCGATAAACTTCAGTGACCCGAAAACTCTTCGTCTTTAGTAGGTCTAACGCCTCAATAAGGCTACCGCACCGGAAAGTCCCGATAATTTATCTCTCAATAAGCCTATACTTGTCGTGACCTGGTTGGGTTTTCTGGAGAAAACACTGCTTCTCTGCCTTATTTCGGATCAATAGTGACCTGCCCTTTAATCCCAATCCTGCACCCTGCCGCCTTTATTCACTCCTCCTGAGCGCTGGAGAACAAAACCCCGGTGAATGAAAGATCATCCCCTGCCCACCTGGGTGTCTTCGTCAAGGCACCGAAACCGGGAAAAGTAAAAACCCGCCTTGCAAAGAGCGTCGGCCTGGCCGCTGCCCGAAAACTCTACATAGATATGGCTTCAGATACTCTGCAATGGACCCAGGCCCTCAATCGTTGTCGCACTACAGTATTCTATTCCCCAGCCGAAGACCTCCAGGCTTGCCGCCAACTGCTGCCCAAAGGCACCCGTGAACCTTTCTTCGAGCCCCAGTGCAGTGGCTCCCTGGGAAGGCGAATGCAGGCCGCATTTGCCCATATGTTCCTTCATGGAGCGAGCTCGGCAATCCTGATCGGCAGTGATTGCCCCCTGCTGGAAAGAACGCTGGTCAGGGAAGCCTTCACTGCATTGAAAAATAACGATCTCGTCCTCGGTCCCGCAGCAGATGGCGGTTATTACCTTATCGGGCTAAGTCGTCCAGTCCCTGAATTGTTCCAAATGCGGCAATGGAGCCATCCGGATGTCCTTGAAGCTACCTTGAATACAGCCTCAGAGCTGAAGCTCTCCTGCAGGATGCTTCCTGTCCTGAACGATATCGACCAGGCAGAAGACCTCCCTGGGCTGGGCCGGGAGCTCCTCGCTGCCTGGGGCAAATGTCGAAACGGACATCGTAAAGACTTTCCGCTGCGTGTCTTCCGGCGGCTATTCTGGGAACCGGGAACAGAAATCTATCAGTGCACAGGCACTCAAGCCCACCAGCCCCCCACGGAAAAAGGTCCCAAACCCAGAAAGGCTTGACAGCCTTTTGCAGCAAACTAAAATAACCCGAACTACTGCTTCGACTCCTAAGTCTTTTATCTCGCTGTAGTTATTCTCCCGTAAAGTGACTTTGTGCTTTCCGGGTAGACGGTGCAGCCGTGTGTTCCGCTGTATCCAGTAAAACAGTGGCGGTTTATTAGACTTCTCAGGATGTACTGAATCCTCCTCATTTAATGGGGTGGCATGTGGTCGTTCCTGTGAAGCGGTGGTATGCTGACCGTCTTTAACTCCCCTCTTCGGGAGTCTGTTTTTAGAGCATCCTGCTTTTTCCTGCGCAAATTGAACTATCCGCTCTTTTAGCTGCAAGCCACTTAGCTGCAAACCACTTAGCTGCAAACCACTGACATTCAGATTTTTTCCGGGAAGACGCCTGCCAGTGAGTTGACTGGGTTCCCGGCATGAAAAACACTTACCAGAGAACGGCCTGATCCGATGAAATCCGAAGAGATCCTCAGACTCGTAGACACGATCCATCGCTCGAAGGAAATCGAGAAAGAAATCGTCTTCCAGGGCATCGAGGCTGCGTTGCTTTCTGCCGTGCGCAAAAAACTCGGCGAAACCGAAACAGCCAGTGTCGTGATCGACCGGGAAACAGGTGAAACAACCGTCACCGACGATGGCCAGCAAATCGATGCCGAAGATCTCGGCCGCCTCGCAGCCATGTCCGGTAAACAGGTACTCTTCCAGAAGATCAGGGAAGCTGAGCGGGACCGGATCTTCGAGGAATACGAAGACAAAACCGGGCAGCTGGTCTCCGGCGTCGTGCAACGCTACGAAGGCCCCAACCTGATTGTCAGCCTCGGGAGGGTCGAAGGATTCCTGCCGCGAAGCGAACAGGCCCCGGGGGAACGGTTCCGCGTCGGCGAGCGGATCAAGGCGCTGGTGAAAGACCTGCAGAAGAACACCAACCGAGTCAAGATCACTCTTTCAAGGACCGACAAAGAGCTCGTCAGCCAGCTCTTTGCGCTCGAGATTCCCGAGGTCCAGGACAACGTGATCGAGATTAAAGAGATCGCCAGGGAGGCCGGGTACCGCACCAAGATCGCGGTAACAACCTACGATGCCAACGTCGATTGCGTGGGAGCCTGTGTTGGAGTCCGAGGGTCCAGGATCAAGAACATCGTCGATGAATTGTTTGGCGAAAAAATCGATATCGTTCGCTGGAACGAATCGATCGAGGTACTCATTATCCAGGCTCTCAAGCCGGCCGAGATCTCTTCGATGGACCTCGATTACGATGAGCAGAAGGCCCAGATCTATGTCAAGCCGGACCAGCAATCCCTGGCTATCGGCAAGCGTGGACAGAACGTCCGCCTGGCATCGAAGCTGACTGAATGGGAACTCGAGATCAAGCCGATCACAGACGAAGAGCTCGAGCAGATGAGAAAAGAAGACCCCGACGACATCCCCGACTCCCTGGCCGAGACAGAGGAGGGAGCTCCCGAAGGCGAAGAAGCTGCCGATGAGGCGGTAACCGAATCGACAGAGGAAGAAGCCGCTGAGCCCGCGGCCGCAGAGGAAGAAGCTGCTGCGCCCGCGGCCGATGCGGCCGCCGAGGAAGAAGCAGCTGAGCCAGCGGCCGATGCGGCCGCCG